>DAHWEW010000203.1:0-4351 GCA_027326225.1 Legionellaceae bacterium | reverse complement strand
GCAACTCTCTTTTTTATGCTCGCAGGTTTTGTATTATGTCTACGCGAGAAATGGTTTATTTTTATACTTTTGGTGTTTGTTGCTACCTTCAATCGGGAAAGCAGTTTACTGCTCATTTTGATGATCCCAGCCCTGCATTGGCAATCAAAAAAGAACATATTAAAACCTACCATGCTTGCATTCATCGCTTATGTCTTAGCACGCCTAATTGTATTTAAAATCATCGATGGTGTTCCTGGTCATGTGTTAGAATGGTATTTTAGTCGTTCTCACTATACTCATTTTAACATCAATCTGGTTTGGCTCCTTAATGAGCAACATCTCCTCATGTTCCCATTTTGTTTTGCGGGATTACCCTTATTTTGGTTTGTCTTTTATGATTACATTCCGACCCTTTATCGCCCATTAAAGTATGTGGCTTTATTTAGTTTTCTAGTTGTTCTACTGGTAGGAAATTTCATGGAAGCTCGCGTATTTTCTGAAATTTTAATCCTATTATATTTACCCGTTTGTATCGCTATCACTCGCTGGATAACTGGACAAGCGGCCTACTCCACAGACTCACCTGGTATTCTATATTACCTAGATCGGTATGCCATACTAGGAGTTTTAGCTTTGATTGTCATATGTCGCAATTTTTTAGATCCTTACGTGATTTGGCTATCCCATCATTCACCTTAAAGGTCAACGCTCACACGTGCGTCATGTCGAGCTTTGTGAGACATCTCCAAAACATTGGGAGATCCCTCATCTTGTTCGGGATGACGTAATCCTAACTGATGTATTCCCAAAGGGGCTCGGCTACTCTCCATAAGCCTTAATGATCTGATGCAGTAGTGTCAAAATAACGGCGCATCAATGCTAAGGCTTGATTAATAATGTCCATTCTTGGCATAGCTTGATCTAATGGAACTGCATGTGGATCAGTTATCATCACGCGACCAGATGTTTCTAAGGTTGTCAAACGATCAGATTCAATGATGCCCATATTGCTATAACTGCCTACCAATAAAAACGGCTTTCTTCCAGCGCCCAACAAGAGATCTTGTCCGATGCTATAATCAGAGATTGCATTTTTACATAAAAATAGTCTCTTTAGCATGGTAGGCACAAAATCATAATGACTGGTTGCATAATCAATGCTTCGTGGTTTCACTCCAGGCCAATAAATGATCATAGGCACTTGCGTTTGTGCTCGAGTAAAATTACCAGAATGCCCCCAATAATTTTGTCGATTATCGTTAAATTCTTGACCATGATCGGAAGTGAAAATCACGATACTATTTTCCAAGTATCCTTTGTCCTTGATCACTTGAAGGACTTTGCCCACTTCCTCATCTACAAACTTTACGGCATTTAAGTAACGATTGTAATAAGGCTTAGGATCATCTTCATTACTAAGAAGTAATCGATCACAGTGTTTTATAATGGGTTGATAGGGCATGGGATAATTTTGATTTAGACAAAATCCATGCACAGAATCATAAAAAAGGTTAAGAAAAAAAGGGCTCTTGCCTTTTCTTGATTGTAAAAATCTGATGGCATTTTGAGTGGTGTCTCTGTCCCAATCTGAAGCAGTAAGACCCGCTCCCCCATTGATTGATATATTTTTGATTCCTCTATAGACCGTTTGATCAAAAGGAGGATTTCTCATTTCTGCTGACCATAATACCTTAGTTTCGTAGCCCTGCTTGACTAATAAATCAATAAACGCTGGACTCTTGTGCTGAAAAATGGCAGCAGTCCAGTAATTACTGGGAATGCTATAAAACAATGAAAATACGCCTGGTTGCGTGGCATTTCCACCACTTAAGTGCTGCTGAAACTGTAACCCTTTTTGTTTGAATGTTGAGACATTTGGCATCAATGCAGAATTCACACTATCAAAACGAAGTGAATCAACCATGATTAAAATAATATGATAAGGGCTTTTCGGCGCTTCACAAAAGAGTGGATGAAGCGGATAGGACATAGGAGAGTTGGGATAGAGCGGTTGTGAGAAGTTTTGCTCACTAAAACGCATCAAAAAATCTTTTGCATTCTGGCTCGGAATCACATAAGCAAACAATTGGCTATAGAGAGGTAAGATAGGAATTTGTTGACTAAATAGGTTAATACCCTGAAGCATGGTTAATATTAAGGTAAAATAACTAAACAACATCCCACCTACCCAGAATATAGCGATGTTTTTACTTGGCTGCCACTGTCTTTGTATCACTATTTTTTTCCAAAGAACCCAGGACAGTACGGCTTCAAAAAAAATCACTAAGCTCACTATTGAAAAGATAATCAACAACTCATAGTTAGAAAAATCAAACACTTGTTGCCACTGTGAACTGAACACAAAAGAAAGAACAACTGAGTTGATGTGGAATTTAAACATCGCATAAACGCGAGTATCAATGATAAGCCCCACGATACAGAGCGTTGCAAATATCACACCAAAGGCGATGATGAGGCGATGATAGGGAAAGACTCGTGCTATCACCCATAATATGAAAGCAGGAATAAAGGCCAACAACATCATATAACTGGCGTAATTAACGAGCGTAAATACGATAATTAAGGATTTTCCTAAGGGGTTAGAAAAATCAGCAACAGAATTTGCAAACAGTGCATTAGACGATAAGATAGCCTGTAAATACTCACATCCTATGATCCAAAATAAACCCGTGTTAACTAAAAAAAAATAACTAATGAAGCGTGTGATGTGGGTTTTTTTGTTTCCCCCCATGACTACTTTGTTCCTCCAACAGTGAGTGCATCAATTTTTAAAGTAGGTTGACCCACGCCTACTGGAACAGATTGTCCATCTTTTCCACAGACGCCAATGCCTGAATCAAGGGCTAAGTCATTCCCGACCATACTTATTTTTTTCATGACATCAGGGCCATTCCCAATCAGCGTCGCGCCTTTCACTGGATAAGTCACTTTACCATTTTCAATCATGTACGCTTCACTTGCAGAAAAAACAAATTGTCCAGACGTAATATCGACCTGACCACCACCAAAATTGACTGCATACAAACCACGCTCAACTGATCGAATAATATCTTCAGGATGATAATTCCCAGCCAACATATAAGTATTGGTCATTCTTGGCATGGGTACATGGGCATAGGACTCTCGTCGACAATTACCGGTAGGGTTCATCCCCATTAATTTTGCATTTAATTTATCTTGCATGTAATTAACCAGCACTCCATTTTCTATCAAAGTGGTACACTGAGTCGGGGTTCCTTCATCATCAACCGTTAAAGATCCGCGTCTATCTGTTAGGGTCCCATTATCAACAACGGTGACTCCAGGCGCTGCTATCTCTTGCCCAATGCGATTTGAAAAGGCAGACAATCCTTTGCGATTAAAATCTCCTTCTAATCCATGACCAACCGCTTCATGCAGTAATACCCCGGGCCATCCAGGCCCTAAAACCACTGGCATCATCCCGGCTGGTGCATCTTTTGCATTCAGATTAACAAGAGCTTCTCGCACCGCTTCTCTTGCATAACCCAATGCTTTCTCTTCCTCTAAGAAGTAAGCATAAGAAACTCGCCCTCCTCCGCCTGAGCGTGCCGATTGACGCCTGCCTTTTTCTTCTACAATAACACTTACATTGACACTGACCAAAGGCCTCACATCAGCAATCATTTGTCCATGCATGCCTGCAATCATCACGACTTCATAGCAACCACTTAATGACGCATTCACTTGAATCACACGTGGATCAAGACGTCTTGCTTCTCGATCGATAGACTCAAGTAAAGCAATTTTTTCTTGCTTGCTCATCCCTTCAATGGGATTAATACCCGAATAGCGCGTAATAGGTGAACAGGGAATTTGAATGGCCTTAAAAGAAGTACCTCCTTTGAAAGCGATGGATCGAGCCGCATGTGCTGCACGCTCCATCGCAGGCAACAAGATATTGTCACAATAAGCATATCCCGTTTTATCGCCACTCACCGCTCGAATACCAACGCCTCTATCAATAGAAAATGCACCACTTTTAACCTCTGAGTCTTCTAAGTACCAAGATTCATAACTCGAACTTTGAAAATACAGATCAGCATCGTCAATGTGATTTGTCAACATAGAACGAAGGAGTTTTTCGATACCAGATTCGTCAATGGCAGCGGGTTTTAATAATATCTCTTTGGCGATGGTCAATGCTAACTTCATAATATTACCTATATATCCAAAACATGATGATCATTACATGGAAATCGCTGACGCAATTGGTGCAATTGATGCAAATCTATATCAGCAAAAATGATTCCAGGTCCATTTTGTTGTTCACTCAAAATACTCCCCCAAGGTTCCACAATCAAACTATGTCCATAAGTTTGACGATCAT
>DAHWEW010000202.1:0-4352 GCA_027326225.1 Legionellaceae bacterium | reverse complement strand
ATCGATGGGGTTTTAAAATGAGTTGTAAACCCAGGATAAAATACAAAATAAAAACGATAAAAATACCCATAGAATGACCTCAACATGTGTTTATCAAATGTCATGGGGTTTAATCCAGTCAAGACTGAATGCGAGCAGCAAAAAAAGAAATAATGCCAAAGAGATCCCTATACGCCAACTCAACGCTTTAACCACTCGCTTTGATTTTCCTTCATCTCGTACTAAAAAGATAAGAGCGCTTGCAAGGGATATGAGGATCACCAGCATCACAATAAAAACAGCGGTTTTAGAGAACATTTGGTATACTCCGCATTCAATAACATCGTGTATTAAGAAAGAGTATGTTTAGTTTAACTGGTTTTAAAGTTTGTTTCACCCCACGATGGCAAATGACTGTATTGGCGGTTCTGGTTATTTCATTATTCATGCGCTTAGGCTTTTGGCAAATCCATCGAGCTCACGAGAAAAAACAAATGATAGGTTCTTATCAAGCTGAGACGACCAAGACTCCGATGGAATGGCAAGTATCCAATCAGTTGCCGACACAATATGAAAACATTCGTGTCACAGGGCATTTCGGTCCAGATGTGTTGTTACTAGATAACCAACATTATCACCATCAATTTGGTTATCATGTGATTTCTCCCCTAGAAATAGCTAACGGACAGATCATCTTGATAGATAGGGGATGGATAGTCGGAGATATCACGCGAGAAACTTTACCAAAAATCAGTACGCCACAGGGTCTTACTCAAATAGTTGGTCATGTTTATTTTCCTTCCTCAAAGAATTGGGCATTTGGTCATCTGACAGAAAGAGAAGAGCATCATGTATGGGTTGTTGAGCTGATTGATACAGAGTTGATAAGCCAATTTTTGCATAAATCGGTCTATCCGTTTATGATTCGCCTCAGTAAAAATGAAAAAGATGGGTATGTTCGAGAATGGAACATTGTTTCTATGCCACCTGAAAGACATTATGCTTATGCATTACAGTGGTTTCTGATGGCTTTGGTTATTTTTATTTTATTTATAGTACGAAATACGACAATTAAAAAACAGCATGAAAATGAATCGGTATAATTATTTGATTATCTTGATACTGGCTCTGGTCTTTTCAGCACCAGGGATTTTAGCCTATTTTTTTTACATACATCCCAAGATGCTTATTTCAACGACAGTCAATCAGGGAGTACTACTTAACCCTCCTGTTTTGTTGCCGTTGACTGAAAATCATGAGACCAGAGAGACAAAGAGAATGAGCAGCAAATGGTCTACTGATCCCAAATGGTCTTTGGTGCTATGGAGTCCTAAGGATTGTGAAAAGAATTGTCTGAATCTATTAGATAAGTTGGCACGGATCCGCTTAGCTTTAGGTCGTCATCTTTATGGTGTGATGACAGAATTGTTGTTAGAAGAAAATGCCGCTCCTTTATCTGATGAGATGCTGAAAAGATTGCGAGAACAAGATATCAAAGTGATCCAATTAACCCCAGGAATGCGTGATCATTTGCCTATTTTGACTGAGCATTTAGAAATATTCATCGCGGATAAAAATAACTACTTAGTTCTGGCCTATCATCCTACCACAAAATCAGCCGCTATTTTTCATGATTTAAAACAACTGTTAAGGTAAATATATTGATGTCTTTAAAAATGCTACAAAGAGTGACAACGTTTGCAATTCCCCTCGCCATTTGTGTGGTGATGCTTGGTGCTTATACAAGGCTTACTGATGCGGGCTTAGGTTGCCCGGATTGGCCGGGTTGTTATGGTCATATGGTCCTACCATCTCTACAAAGTAAAATGGCAGATATAGCACAGCAATTCCCAGGTGCCCCTATCGAATCTCACAAAGCATGGACTGAGATGGTTCATCGATATGCCGCAGGTACGTTGGCATTGCTTATTTTTTTCATAGGATTTAGCGCGTTACGATATCGATTCAAGCATCCATCTGAAAAGAGGCTCTTCAAGTTACCATTGATTTTAGTTGGCTTAGTGGTATTCCAGGCATTGCTTGGAATGTGGACCGTGACTTTAAAACTACTACCGATTGTGGTGATGGGGCATTTACTTGGTGGTGTACTGATTTTCGCGAGTCTTTATTATTTTCGAATGCAATTGAGTTCTGTTGTTGGAGAGGACATGCCAAGATGGCATAACCTCATCAATATCGGTATTTTTTTGGTCTTTTTTCAGATTGTCTTAGGAGCTTGGGTTAGTTCTAATTATGCAGGTATTGCCTGCATAGGTTTTCCAAAATGTAATGGTCAGTGGATCCCCCCGCTTCATTTTTCTCCTGAATTATATTTGTTTTCCTCGAATGGGATGAGTTATCAAGGTGGTATATTGGATAATGATGCGAGAGTCACCATCCAATTTATCCACCGAATAGGTGCGATGGTCGTTTTTTGTTATGTGACGTTGTTATCACTCTTTATCCTGTTCTTTAGCAAGAAGAAACAAATGCAAATCAATGCGATGATTGCACTATTTTTGGTTATGATGCAATTTGCCTTAGGAATCGCTAATGTCGTGTATTTACTGCCTTTATGGGTTGCGGTAATGCATAATGGCATGGCAGCATTATTATTGACTTCGATGTTAGGATTCTATTATTTATCACATGGAGGTGGAGTCAATGCACGCCGTTCCTAAATCTTGGTTCAATGTCGCTTGGCAGGATTACATCGAATTATGTAAGCCACGAGTAGTCCTTTTGATGTTATTAACGGTCATTGTTGGCATGTACCTGGCGACACCTGGTGCTGTCCCTTTACCCATTCTTACGGCAAGTCTCATTGGGATAGGTCTTTGTGCCAGTAGTGCCGCAGCAATCAATCATATGGTTGATAAGCGAATTGATGCGATCATGTCGCGCACAAAGAAAAGACCTATTGCACATGGACGAATATCTATGCTGCAGGCATTTTGGTTTGCATTGATCTTAGGTGTCGTCGGTTTGTTTGTGCTGAGCTATTTTGTGAATGCGTTAACCGCTTTTCTCACTTTTGTTACATTGATAGGATATGCTGGTGTCTATACGGGATATTTAAAGCGAGCTACCCCACAAAATATTGTCATAGGTGGTTTAGCTGGGGCCGCTCCTCCTTTGCTTGGATGGACAGCTGTTGCCAATCAATTAGATCCACAAGCATTGCTGCTCGTCTTGATTATTTTCGTGTGGACTCCTCCACATTTTTGGGCGCTCGCTATCTATCGATTTGAAGATTATAAAGATGCTGAAATTCCTATGTTGCCAGTGACCCATGGCATTCACTATACCAAACTTAATATCTTGCTTTATACCATTTTATTGTTAGTGGTTAGTGTTTTGCCTTTTGCAGTTGGGATGAGTGGTTGGCTTTATTTAAGTGGTGCCCTATTGTTGGGAGCACGCTTTTTATATTGGGCCATTTTCTTATATCGAAGTCATCAAGCGATTGTAGGCATGCGTACCTTTCGTTTTTCGATCATTTATTTGATGCTCCTATTTGTTTTTTTATTGCTTGATCATTACTTGTAGCTGATAACATGCTATTCTCGCGCACTTTGTAAATATTGATCTCTTTATAGGATAGAATCCATGTGTGTCCTATAGAGAGAATATTGATAGAGGAAATATCATGCATAAGAAAAGTCAGATCAGAATGACTGTTGCTGGTTTATTGGTATTAGTTGCATTCATCTCTGCCGTATTTATCTCTCAATTTGTTCATGTTAAAAAAGGTGTCGATGTGGATCAGTTCCATGGCACTTTTCTTGATGTGCCAAGAAAGATCAAGGCTTTTTCTTTAACGGGCATTGATCATCTTGCTTTCAATCATCAGAGCTTACAAGGGCATTGGACCATGGTGTTCTTTGGTTTTACGAATTGTGGCTCCATTTGCCCGACAACTATGGCAGAATTGGCAAAGATGTATCGTCTTTTGGAAGAAAAAGGCGTGCACACTTTACCCCAAGTGGTGATGATTTCTGTTGATCCCGAGCGTGATAGTGTTGAAAAATTACAACAATATGTGAAGGCTTTTCATCCTGACTTTTATGGTGCGCGTGGACAGGAAGCTGATATTTCACTCATGACCAAAGAAATGGGGATTGTTTACACCAAAATAAGTTCATCGGATCATAAGGATCCACAAAATGATAATATAGAACATACAGGTACCATCATGTTATTTAATCCAGACGGTGATTTAAATGCCTTTTTTACGATGCCTCATCAGGCATCTTTATTGGCAGAAGATTACCTTATGTTACTGTCTTCGTTTAAACATGCATGAACCATTCTTTCATGCATCATTTAAAATTAGACTAAACTTCTTTTAATCGAAACCACTTTTTTGTAAG
>DAHWEW010000201.1:0-4426 GCA_027326225.1 Legionellaceae bacterium | reverse complement strand
TGTTTAACTAACTCATCTCGTTTTTCATAGATGAATAAAGCCATAACCCTGATTTTGTTATCCTTGAGCTCTTTGGGCTCTTCTAATAAGACGCGTAAAACACTGCTGTCCTGAAATATTTTTCTTGCGGCCTCACTCTTTCTCACATCTTCCATTGTATAGCCAACACTTTGCAAAAGCTCCTTCACTAATTGAAGCAACGCCTCTCGCTCCTGGCCAGGGGAGGACATCTTTTGGGCCACAGTTTGAAGTAAGGCTCGTTGTTCTCTTTTTCCCAGAATTTTTACTACATGGGCTTCTATCGTTGGTTTCATATTCAATCTCCTTTGGCTTAAGGAATGCCGTTTACTTCTCTTATATAGGAAGGCATTTTTTAGACAAAAAAGCTACTTCAAATATATGATTGAATTATAGTGTATGTGTGTATTTTATGCATTTTTTGACGGCAATAGATGTTTTATTGAATACCAAACCAACCTCCAGTATCACCACCTGCCCAGCATGGTGCATTTTTACAAGCTTCTATTTTTTCTGTGCAAATGGTTTTGAAGGTGGCATCACCACTGATGTCTTTTCCGGCAAAGTTAGTGGGTTCGCAAATACGAAGGTTATATTTTCCGGCAATGCGAACTTGGCCTAGAACATAAATATTGCTCCCAACAGAATAAACGGCATTTTCCTTTTGATGAGAATAGCAAGCAATATAACAACCAGGAGTGCCTTTATAAAGATTCACAGTAGGGAGTTGTTTTTCTTCAAACCCCGGCATGGGATGATTGATCACGCTTGTGCCGTCGGTATAAACAGAAAAGTTTTCAGGCAGCAATGTTTCAGTTGGGATCACTTCAGCTGCAAAGCTCGGTAAGGTATACAGAAGTAAAAGTCCACCCATCAGCATCATTTTTTTTTTCATATAGCGATAAGCTCCATTTTGGATAGATGTTTGTGGGAACGATGAGTTCCCACAAGAGAAGAAATTACAAAGAATCACCATGCCGCGCTAAATATTCCGCAACTCCTTTAGGAGAAGGGTTCATTCCCGCTTGCCCTTTTTGCCAACCAGCAGGACAAACCTCACCATGTTCTTCGAAAAACTGAACTGCATCAATGATTCGTAACAGCTCATCAACGTTTCGACCAATAGGCAAGTCATTGACGATTTGTGAACGGACGACCCCATTTTGATCAATCACAAAGGCACCACGAAAAGCGACGCCCGCTACTGGGTGCTCAACACCATAAGATTGGCAAATAGAATGAGTCATGTCAGCGACCATGGTGTATTTAATCGGCCCAATGCCGCCATCGTTGACTGGGGTATTACGGTAAGCATTATGAGTGAAATGAGAATCAATGGACACAGCAATCACTTCTACATTACGACTCTTAAAATCGTTTATTCTATGGTCTAATGCAATCAGTTCAGATGGACAAACAAAAGTAAAATCAAGAGGATAGAAAAATATCAACCCATATTTTCCTTGCAAATGATCATGTAAATTATATTTATCAACAATTTCGCCAGATCCTAATACCGCTGGAACTGTAAAATCAGGGGCTTTACGCCCAACTAAAACGCTCATGTGTTTTCTCCAATTCTAGGTCAACGCACTCAAAAAGTGCAGGATAGTTTTAAAAGTCAGGTCGCTTAGGCTGCTGCTGCTTCTCTCAGTAAAAGCTCTAGTTCGCCTTGCTCATACATTTCGGTGATGATATCAGAGCCACCAATTAATTCACCTTTCACATATAGTTGCGGAAAAGTGGGCCAATCCGCATATTGTGGTAGCGTTTGACGAATCTCAGGATTTGCCAATACATCGACATAAGTAAAGTCGACTCCACACGCTTCAATACATTGAACGGCACGTGCTGAAAACCCACACTGTGGCATTTTAGGTGAGCCTTTCATATAAAGTAAGATTGAATTATCAGCAATTTGTTTCTTTATTTTGTCAATCGTGTTCATTGAATCCATGGTTGCACCTTCATCATCTGTAAACTTTCATTATGACGAAAAAAAGGTGATTTATCAATTATATTTTTACACAACTTGCGCTTAATGAAACCACGGGTCATTGCCAATGAGGATAACATTGAAACTCCATTTGATCCTGTTACACTAACTGCTTATTAAAAAACACAAGGAGATTTTTATGACGTTCACCCTACCTAAACTACCTTATGAAATGGATGCCTTATCCCCCCATATTTCTAAAGAAACGTTGGAATATCATTATGGGAAGCACCATAATGCATATGTGACCAATTTAAACAAACTGGTTATGGATACACCTTTTGCAAAGATGTCATTAGAAGAGATCATCAAAGAATCATCAGGTGGTATGTTTAACAACGCTGCACAAGTGTGGAATCACACGTTTTACTGGCATTGCTTGAGTCCAAATGGTGGCGGAGAGCCCAAGGGTGAGCTTCTTTCGCGTATCAGCAAGTCTTTTGGTTCTTTTGCGGCATTCAAAGAGCAATTTACTCAAGCGGCTATTTCTACGTTTGGCTCGGGATGGGCGTGGTTGATAGAAGATAAAGACGGGCATTTGAAAATCATCAGTACGAGTAATGCGGGAACCCCAATGACCGATGGGTTAAAAGCATTGCTGACTTGCGATGTATGGGAGCATGCTTATTATATAGACTATCGCAATCGACGACCTGATTATGTCAGTTCTTTTTGGAACCTAGTCAATTGGGAGTTTGTTTTGAGTCACTTGTCATAACCATTCATTTGAATAATGAAACCACGCTTGAGGAGCGTCTATGGACTTGATCACCACTTATCATCCATTACCTATTTCTTTTACCCATGGTAAGGGCATTTGGTTGTATGATGACAAAGGAAATGCGTATCTTGATAGTTTTAGTGGGATTGCGGTTTGTGGGCTTGGGCATGCACACCCTGATGTCACTAACACCATCGTGAAGCAAGCAAAAAAGTTAATTCACTCTTCCAATGCGTTTCAAATCAAAGAACAACGTTGTCTTGCTGAAAAGCTAACCTTGATGACCGGTTTCGAACAAGCTTTTTTTGCTAACTCTGGAGCGGAGGCCAATGAGGCTGCCATTAAGCTCTCTCGTCTATATGGTCATAAAAATGGGATTGAAACACCATCCATCGTGGTGATGGATGGCGCTTTTCACGGCCGCACCATGGCCACACTGACGGCTTCAGGTAATCGTAAAGTTCAGGCAGGATTTGAGCCTTTGCTGCCAGGGTTCGTTCGTGCGCCTTTCAATGATATTGAAGCCATAAAGACGATTGCTGCCAATCGTGAAGATATTGTGGCGGTGATGCTTGAGCCCATTCAAGGGGAGGGGGGCATTTCTGTCGCCGAGCAGAGCTATTTACGTGCCTTGGCTACTCTTTGTGAGCAACATCAATGGCTTCTTATTGTGGATGAAATTCAGACAGGGAATGGTCGCACCGGAAAATTATATGCCTATATGGATGTGGGGATTCAACCTGATATCATGACTACGGCCAAAGGCTTAGGCAATGGGATCCCGATCAGTGCTTGTCTCATGCGAGGGAATGCTTGTGATTTATTTAAGCCTGGAAATCATGGCTCAACATTCGGAGGCAATCCACTGGCTTGCGCTACGGCACTCACCGTACTTGATGTCATCGAGCGCGATAATTTATGTGACAAGGTGGCTAAAAATGGCATCATTCTTAAAGAAATGCTGATGCATGCTTTAGAGGATCATCCGCATGTTGTGAGCATTCGTGGCAAAGGGTATATGTTAGGGATAGAACTAGATAGACCTGCTCATGAAGTGAAAACCATAGGGCTTTCTCATGGGCTGCTCTTGAATGTAACTCGAGAGACCGTGATAAGAATCATGCCGCCTCTTATTATCAGCGAAAAGGAGCTTGAGCTATTGGTTGAAAAATTAACGATAACACTTCGACAGTTTTTTGAAAGGGGCTAGGTCCTGTGGACAGGCCCTAGCGTTTATTTATCCATCCTGCGCTGACGGACGACCTCATATAAACAGATCCCTGTTGCAACAGATACATTTAAACTTGAAACACTGCCAAGCATGGGTAATGAAAACAGCTGATCACAGCGTTCGCGAGTCAAATGCCTTAGGCCTTTATCTTCTGCGCCCATGACTAGAGCAATCGAGGTCTTACAATCTAATTGATATAAGGTTTCATGGGCTTCTCCAGCAGCACCGTAAATCCATACCCCAAGCTGTTTCATCATATCCATTGAGCGCGCTAAATTGGTGACACGTACCAAAGGTATAGCCTCTAGTGCACCGGATGCTACTTTACTCACCACAGGGGTTACTTTTGCATTTTTGTCTTTAGGAATGATCACAAAGTCAACGCCTGCTGCATCGGCACTCCGTAAACAGGCCCCCAAATTATGAGGATCAGTGATGCCATCTAAAATCAATATGAGAT
>DAHWEW010000200.1:0-4461 GCA_027326225.1 Legionellaceae bacterium | reverse complement strand
CAACATTACCTTCTTCTTTAGAAGATACCGCTCAAATAACATTGCGATAATCCTAGAAAAAACAGTTGTTCTTGTAGCGAAGATGACTATAGATCTACGCAAGCGACAGAGCATGCAACTCATTGTTTCATGAGTTGCATGCTTTCACACTGGTTAACTCTTTGCGTCTCTTCTCTAAGGCGGCAGGTTTAAGCAACTCACTAAGATGAACATGTTCAGATTGTGCTTTAAGAAAATCATCTGTTGAATATAAACCTTCGCGCATGGCATTGATGCCATCTGGAGTAAAAAGCGCGTCAAGCACAGTGCCTCGTAAAAAAGTATCCTGACAGATTTTTAATGCATTTTCGAAGCTAATCAGTTTTTCTCGTAAAGCGATAATAGCATAATATGAGCAAAATGAGCTTAAAGCACCACATAGATAGACATCTAATTTTGAAAGTTGTTCAATGGGGATTAACTTTTCTTCCAACAAAATGAATGCATAGTCACCTGTTAAATCCCACAATTGGGAATGTTCTAGGGTCTTTAATTCTGTCGGTGTATATAATCGCAAGAATGGCAAATCCTGATGGGCAAGAAAGTACTCTAGCGTTTCCTTTTCGGCATAAGATTGTGCGTCCTCTACCGTTAGCAAGCCGCTCCCCAGAGCATATAATCCTATTTCAGAAGATAAACAACGGATTGTATAACCCTCCACATCTGATTTACTACTAAAAAGCTGGTTTTTTTCTTCTTCATTATAAACGGATAGTTTCAAGTCAGGTCTTTTTGTTAATAACTTTTCAAGAAGAGCCCTTCCTTCCAGAGCTTTCTGGCATCTTTCTTTTGGTGAAATCGAATTGTTTCGCAGCACCTTTGAAGTTAAAAATTCACACTGCGGTTTTTTATCTGAATGAAAAAATTGAAAACAGAAGGGAGTTCGAGTTTTTTTTTGCTTGCCCTTCGTCAAATCATAAATTAGTTCAATCACTTCTTTATTATTATGGTGCGATTTCCTTACCAAATCGAGAAGATTTCCTTTAGCTATAAACTGCTGCATGATGGGTGTCATATGATCTTTTAAAACTTGACAAAAAGTTGTTGTCAGCTCTAGACGCTCTGTTTCACTGATCGACTTTAATGTTAGTACAGCAGATAACGCTTGTATTATTTCATCTTTAGCAAGCTCTAAGAATTTTATGCTGTCGTCTTCACCCAACAACTTCATAACATTGAAGAAAAAATCAAGAAATACTGTTAGGTCTCTCACATTACCACGGACTGACGGGAGTATATCCAAATACGCATGTTGACTTACTATAGTGCCTGTTGTAAGAAGAGCAAACCTATCACATTGTTTTGCTTGGGCAAGGAAAGTGAGCATCTCAGCAACTTTGAAACTTGCTAGCATATAATAGTCTCTAATCTTGTCGATATAACTTTTAGGCATAGTGATTATAAATGGAAGGATATATTTATTTCGAATCATATCATACCATTTTATTTATTAATGCGATTTTTCTTGTCTCTATGGTTAATTGTGGTAAGAAAGAGAGCAAGTCTCTTTTTATCAATTTAAAACTTAATTCCTTCCGTAGGATACGATTTTTGAAATCGTACCCTACAAAGAGGATAATATTAATTGTATTACCATCCAAATGAAATATGAGTTATCCTCTCTCACTGGACAAGGTTCAGGATATACAAATGATGAGTACATATACTACGCCAGCTTATATGAGTGCCGAAAAAATCAAAGCACAATGCCCCAATTTCAACGCTAAAATTGGTATTGTCCTAGGTTCAGGTCTTGGAAATTTTGTAGAGCAACTTGAACATACGGTGACTATTCCCTATGAAGAGTTACCAGGCTTTCCCAAAACAACTGTGGTAGGACATGGTGGTAAGCTCGTACTTGGTGAACTTTCTGGAGTGGGGGTTGTCTGTTTACAAGGACGTGCTCATTCTTATGAAGGCAATACCTTTGACACAGTCAAAACGTATGTACGTACTTTAAAGCTTTTAGGTTGTGATTATTTTTTAGCAACCAATGCTTCTGGTTCTTTGCGTGATGACGTGGGACCGGGAGAGCTCATGTTGATTACTGATCACATCAACATGCAACCTGGTAATCCTCTGATTGGTCCTAATGATGATGATTTTGGACCAAGATTTTTACCCTTGGACAATGCCTATGATCTGAGACTTCGTGAAATACTTTTAAATGTTGCGCGTGTGCATCAAGTTGACCTTCACCAAGGGATCTATATTGCAGTGGTTGGACCTAATTATGAAACAGCTGCTGAAATCAGAGCCTTTCGCATTTTAGGTGCCGATGCTGTGGGCATGTCAACTGTTCCAGAGGTACTCGTTGCCAATCATTGTGGAATGAAAGTAGCAGTCATTGCCACCATCACCAATTATGCCACAGGACTCGCTCATACCAGTCACTCCCATGAAGCAGTGGTCGCTATGGCCGCAAAAGCAACTGACAAATTGGGTCGTCTCGTCAAACAATTTGTCATGGAATTGGGATGAATTTACAACATCAATTAACAACCACTCTAAACCTGATTCAATCTTCAAGGACCATTGGTGAGATTGTTTCAGGACAAGAGCTCCTGTCATTGATTGATTTAACCCTCTTAGATAAGACTGCCACAAAAACGGACATCATCAGCCTTCTCAACAAAGCCACTCAACATCAAGTAGCGGCTATTTGTATTTACCCAGAATATCTGAATGATGTATCACCCGAACTGAATATCAAAAGAGCAACAGTCGTTAATTTTCCCGGAGGAAATGAAGCGACTCAGCAAGTCCTGCAAACCATAGAAAATACAGCAACTACGACCATAGTCCATGAAATTGACTATGTATTTCCTTATCCACTTTATCTTGCAGGTCATGAGTCACAAGCACTTTTATCTTGCTTTGAAGCGTTCCAACTTTGTAAACAACATGGGCTACTCTTTAAAGTCATTCTTGAAACTGGCGCCTTTCCCTCGCCTGAATCTATCTACACCCTCTCTAGGAAAATCATCGAGAGCGGTTGTGATTTTTTAAAAACATCAACAGGAAAAATTGGCATTGGGGCAAGTATCCCTGCGGCTTTTGCTATGCTATCTGCCATGATTGATATGAACACTTCATGTGGAATCAAAATTTCAGGCGGTATAAAAACGGCAGCAGATGCTTTAAGCTATATAGAATTAGCAGAACACATGCTTTCGAAGAAACCCGATAGCTCCTGGTTTCGGATTGGTACCAGCACCCTACTCACTCAAAACCAATGCGAACCACATGATAAAACCATACCAAATATTCTCTGAAAATGCTTCCATATAAGCCTTGGTGTCACCTTGACGAATTAAGCGCTGTTGATGAAATAATATGATCATGCCGAGAATCCAACCCACATAAAATATCAGCTTAAGATGTATGACATAGGCTATGTATAGCCACATCAAATGTAAAACAATATGCAAGATCATGATGATGAGACAATCATATTGCGCAAAGCGAATGGCGGTCGATTTCACTCCTATGCGCAGATCATCCTCTCTATCAGCCATGGCATAAATCGTGTCATAGGCAAGGATCCATAAAAAATTGAGCATAAAAATGAACAAAGTAATGTGACTGAGCATCAAACCTGATGCAACATAAGCCATTGGAATCCCCATTGAAAAAGCCAATCCCAGCACAAGTTGTGGTGCTTCAATGAGGCGTTTACAATATGGATAAACATAGGTCATCACCAGTGCTGCAATTGCCCAGTACACACACAAAGTGGGTAACTGCAAAAGAATCATTAAAGCACCAAATAATAATAGAGCAAGGATTTTTAAAGCTGTAGCAACGGTTACCTCACCGGTTGTTATTGGGCGCATAGAAGTTCTTTTCACATATCTATCAATGTTTCTATCTGCAATATCATTAATGATACAACCGGCGGCTCTCATCAAAATGGTGCCGAGTAAAAAATAGACTTTCAATTCAAATGATGGGTGACCTTGATTCGCTATCCAAAGAGCCCACGCGGTGGGAAACCACAGCAACAATATACCCACTGGTTTATCAAAACGCATTAAGCGTAAATAAGCACCTAGAGTGTGTTGAGCATTCATTTTTTCAAACGCTCCCCAATGTCATGATACCTTGGGTTTATAGGGCAATTGTCAACAGACTCTAGTCTCATAAAGAAAACCTCATCAGCGTGGGAAATAGCATCTCAACCAGAAAAAAAGGATAGGTTTCTTGAAACATCAATAGAGACATTCTCGCCCATAACAGATCAATATTCTCTAATAAGGACTCTTCTGGCCAATAATATTCAATACATTGCCTATCAATTGGATAGTGGAACAAATGGATCCGCTGCACTTTAGGTTCATTAAAAATCAATTTTGATAAAGATTCGTTTTGAAGTCTGTTGAAAAAACAAACATCACTAAGAAAGGTGTTTTTGGGAATAAT
>DAHWEW010000001.1:0-22566 GCA_027326225.1 Legionellaceae bacterium | reverse complement strand
CAAAAACGGACGGTATTATCGCACAAGAAGTCATGAATCAAATGACTGATTTTGCAAAAGCTGCTGCAGATACTCTGCCCGATCAAACCTATTGGATCTTTTCAAGCTTAACGATTTTAGGTCCGGCTATTTTGAGCGAGATACGACATGCAGACATTTTTTTGCCAGAATCTGATTTCATAGGTCCGTTATGGAATTACATAGATGGTGGTTGCTCTGTTGTGGGGGGACTACTTCAACTGACTGATAAATATCATCATAGACCCATCATGAACAAAATCAAAGGTCTCTTAAACTCACTATCTGGAACACAAATCATCACGTTAACTGCAATTAATTTCGCATTGTTTGGCGCTCCAGCTTTTGGTGCTGCAGCAGGAGTTGGGTTTATTTTGAATCTTGATGATATGGTCCGCGTGTGTAGGCGTCACTATACTTTTGACTATTGGGTAAAAGACAGTTTGGCTGAACTAGATACCATCAATACCATTATTATTCCTGATTTAAAAAAACAAATTGCTGAGCTTGAATCCATCAATCAAAATGAAGAAGGAAAATTGACCCGTTGGATGTTAATGCGCAAAAAACACCGCCTTGAGGAATTTATAGAACAAAAAGAGCAAATAGAGCAAGATATGATCCATCGATTTGCTTTGCGACAATATAGTGCGATTGACGAAGTAGACTCTGCAACGACAAAACAACATCAAAATGAATTAAGACAATTTAACAGGCGCATACAGGATAGTCTATTACAACAAAACACTCATCAAGACACCCACGATTTCTTAAAACAACTAGATTCCCTTGGAAATGAAATCATTAGCCAAGACTCCATCATCTCTTTTCAACATGGATCCGAAACAAAAACACTTGATTTTGCAACGTGTGACAAGGCTGAAAAAGCCATAGCAAAAAGACTGAAAACCGATATTTTCAACGCTTGTAAAAACACATTTATTTGGGGAATCGCTTTTGCTGGGATGTTATGCCTTTGTTTTCCAATCCCACCCATACAAATAGTAGGACTAGCTCTTGTTGGACTTTCTACGACTTTATATCTCATTAAAAATATAAAACAAATTGGAAAGGGATTGGTAGCCATGAAAGATTGTTTCTTTAAACCAGCCGCAATGACGAACTCTCAGTCGAACGCCCTTATTTCGTCAACAGATGCATCAGAGGACGATCTTTCTGAAACATTACCCAATGATCTGAACAATTGATATCATATTATCACTACATTTCTAAAGGACTAGAATGATCATTCAAGAAATTGCTGAAAATGGCATCATTTTTGCGCTGACAGGAGCATTTACAGGACTGATGTCAGGCATTCTTGGGATAGGCGGTGGGATGATCGTTGTTCCCGCGCTCGTATTTATATTTCATCATACTCACCTCATTGCGCCTGCTTATGAAATGCATGTGGCTGCTGGAAGTTCTTTTGCTATCATGATCTTCACAGCACAGGCCTCTGTTCGTGCCCATCATAAAAAAAGCTCCATACTATGGAATATCTATTTTCAACTCGCCCCCGGAATCATTTTAGGCGCTATATCTGGTGCACTAACCGCAGCAGTCCTATCTACTCATTGGCTCAAAATCATCTTAGGGGTGGTATTGTTTTTTATTGGAATTAAAATGTTGTTTAACCTACAAGTCACAGAAGCTCGCCAATTTCCACCTCGGTGGATCGATCGCCTCATCAGCTTTATCATTGGTTTTAAATCAGGACTTTTAGGGATTGGTGGAGGTGCTGTCATCGTTCCTTATCTGAGTTATTGTGGCATTGACCCTCGTAAAATACCTGCTGTCTCAGCCATCTGTACGCTTACTGTCTCAATCATTGGCACCATTGCTTTTATCTATACTGGATATCATCGGCCAGGCCTACCAGCAGATACAACTGGTTTTTTATATTGGCCAGCAATCATCTGCATAGCCATCCCTAGTATGTTATTTGCACCACTTGGTGCGAGCTTGACATATATTTTACCGCGTACTCAGTTAAAATATGGTTTCGTGTTGATCCTTTTTTTTGCCTCGATTAGCTTGATTTTTTAGGAACCAATCCTCATGAGTGACTTTTTCCAAGCTCCACCGACCTTAGGTAATCAATATGATGACGACCGAGTACTTCAATCTTATCTTCTCTGGAAAATACCCGTTGCATTTCGTGAAGAAATCATGACGGATCTTCGTCGTTTAGGACAGCGCGTAGTGATATTTATCAATTGGGTCAACAAGCAGAAATCAATCCCCCTTGTCATATCCCTTTTGATCCTTGGGGAAAAAGAATTGATCATATTGAAGTTTCTTCCGCCTGGAAACAACTGGATTGCATTTCGGCTGAAGAAAGATTAATTGCCATAGGCTATGAACGTGCTTATGGTGTTTTTTCACGAGTCTATCAGTTTGCCAAGATTTATCTGTTTCATCCCTCATCAGCCATTTATACTTGCCCACTTGCCATGACTGATGGTGCAGCACGAGCGATAGAGCTTTATGGTGATGAACACCTGAAAAGCAGGGCTTTGCACCATCTTACTTCTGCTGATCCTGCTGAATTCTGGACTTCTGGTCAATGGATGACGGAACGAACTGGCGGCTCTGATGTGAGTGGCACATCAACCATCGCGACCCCTTGTGGTGAACAATTTTATTTACATGGAACCAAATGGTTTACTTCAGCGACCACCTCTCAAATAGCCATGACTTTAGCCCGTATCAAAGGATCACCGGCTGGGAGCAAAGGGCTTAGTCTTTTTTACCTAGAACTTCGTAATCAAGATGGGCAATTAAATGGTCTATGCATCAACCGTTTAAAGGACAAACTGGGGACCAAAGCCCTGCCCACTGCTGAGTTAACCCTCAATGGCACATTAGCTACCCTCATCGGTGGTAGCGGAGATGGGGTCAAGAAGATTTCATCGCTATTTAATATCACCCGTATATATAATGCGTGCTGCGCAGTTGGATACATGCGCCGAACCATAGCTTTGGCACGCGATTATGCATATAAACGCCAAGCATTTGGTAAAACACTTGCCGAACATGGCCTTCACCTTGAAACCTTAGCAACCCTACAAGTAGAATTTGAAGCAGCCTTTCACCTAGTCTTTTACACCATTGAACAATTAGGAAAAGATGAACTCGGTCAAGCAAACGCTCATGACAAAGCGCTATTACGACTTTTAACCCCACTGGTAAAGTTATATACGGCAAAAAAGGCCATCTCTGTTGTCAGTGAAGGGCTCGAATCATTTGGCGGTGCAGGCTATATCGAAGATACAGGATTGCCTAAGTTACTACGAGATACCCAAGTATTATCCATTTGGGAGGGGACAACCAATGTATTAAGTCTGGATGCTTTACGCGCCATTCGAAAAGAAAATGCCCTCGAACCTTTTTTGAGCGACATAGAGAAGCGTCTCAAGTCAATAAAAGCCACTGAACTCACTGAAGCGCAAGCAAAAACACGTGATGCCCTGACCATTCTATATCGGTTTGTAGATGAACTAGCAAAGAAGAATGATGAGGACCAACAAACGATGGCCCGGCAGTTTGCATTCAGTTTGACAGAGACATTTGCTGCAAGCCTATTGTTGGAGCACGCTGATTGGGCTTTATTGAATAATCATGATCCGAAGCCCGCGATATCGGCAAAACGTTGGTGCGCAAAACACTTAACCCAACCATTCAACCTCTTTGAAACAGATAGAAAAGACACAAAATTGTTGGCACTTGATCGATGACTGAACCACGACCACGTAGCCTTGATGGAGCTACGCTCCATCAAGGCTACGTGGGCTTCCACTCGTTTTTACCGGTCGTGGTCTGGTAGAATGCCTCTACGCTTCTTCCTCTTGTCGACGTAAAAATGCTGGAATATCTAAGTAATCAACATCTGGAATCGCATTGCTGTTTTGTTTGATAGGCGACACACTTGCTGCTTGCTTTCTTATCACAGCCGGTCGTTCCAGTTGTTGATAATCAAGAGAACCATCTATTTTTCGTGATTCAATCAAGCGTGCTTTGCTGGTTGCTTGCTGTTGCTGTTGCTGTTTTTGTCTAGTATCACCAAGACCCGTCACAATCACAGTCACTCTCATTTCTTCAGTCATTTCAGGATCAATGACAGTACCGACCACCACTGTTGCATCATCGGAAATAAACTCTTTGACCACATCACCGACTTCTTCAAACTCGCCAATCGACATATCAATACCTGCGGTAATATTGACCAAAATACCACGAGCACCAGAAAAATTGACATCTTCTAGAAGAGGTGAGGCAATAGCTGCTTCGGCTGCTTGGCGAGCTCTTTCTTCGCCCTTAGCACTACCCGTACCCATCATCGCCATGCCCATTTCAGACATGACTGTGCGTACGTCAGCAAAGTCTACATTGATAAGACCTGGTCGAGTGATCAAATCAGAAATGCCTTTGACAGCACCCAACAACACATTGTTTGCCGCTTTGAAAGCATTCAACAAACTAATGTTTTTACCTAAAACACTCAATAACTTGTTGTTTGGAATCGTGATGAGAGAATCAACATGCTCTGCTAATCGACGGATCCCTTCATCTGCTGCTAAAGCACGCTGTTTTCCTTCAAAGGAAAATGGTTTGGTGACCACTGCTACGGTTAAAATGCCAAGCTCTTTTGCTACTTCTGCAAATACAGGAGCCGCTCCCGTTCCAGTACCACCGCCCATACCCGCGGTGATGAACACCATATCAGCGCCTTGCAACACTTCTTTGATTCGTTCACGATCCTCTTCAGCCGCTTCTCTACCGATCTGGGGGTTAGCTCCAGCACCCAATCCTTTTGTAAGCGTATCGCCTAATTGAATCAGTATCTTTGCATTGGAGTTTTTGAGCGCCTGTGCATCTGTATTTGCACAAATAAAATCAACACCATCGATATTTTCGGCAACCATATGCTCGACCGCGTTGCCGCCGCCACCGCCGACACCGACGACTTTAATTACGGCATTCTCCTGTTGGCTTTCCATTATTTCAAACATCACATTACCTCGCGTCGTCAAGTTGCTTAAAAATTGCCATTAAACCATTTTTTCATTCGAGTCCACACCCCATTTGCATTGTCACTCAAAATGGGTACATTATAACCGCCTTCATATTGTTGTTGAAGACCATGCAACAATAATCCAACTGCTGTCGCCATAGAAGGATTAGATTGAGCCTCTGCCAACCCTGAAATCTGTTGAGCACACCCTTTGCGCACCGGCATTTCGAAACTCATTTCAGCTAATTCAATGGCACCATGGACATTGGAAGCACCACCTGTTAATACAATTCCTGCTGCCACCAAATCCTCAAATCCACTTCTTCTTAACTCATTTCGTACCAATGAAAAAAGTTCTTCATATCGTGCCGAAACAACATCAGATAATGCTTTTGCCGATATTTTTCGACCAGGCCGTTCATTCACACTCAAAACTTCAATCATTTGATTGGCATTAGCTAGCTCAGACATGGCACAGCCATGATTCAACTTGATGCTTTCTGCGGATTTAGTGGGCGTTCTTAATGCCATTGCAATATCGTTAGTGACTTGATCGCCCGCAATAGGGATCACAGCAGTATGTTGTATCGCACCTTCAAAGAAAATAGCAATATCCGTTGTACCCCCACCGATATCCACCAGGCACACACCGAGCTCTTTTTCATCTTCGGTCAATACAGAATGACTAGAAGCCAATTGCTCAAGAATAATATCATGAACATCCAACCCACAACATCGGACACATTTTGCAATATTCTGAGCTGCACTTACAGCCCCTGTTACGATATGCACCCGTGCTTCCAAACGCACACCAGACATACCTACCGGCTCACGAATACTGCCTTGATTATCAATAATAAATTCTTGAGGTAAAATATGAAGAATTTTTTGATCAGCAGGAATCACCACAGCCTTAGCCGCATCAATCACGCGATCAATATCTGCTTGTGAAACTTCTTGGTCACGAATGGCCACAATCCCATGAGAATTCAAGCTGCGGATATGGCTACCGGCAATACCAGTATAGACCGTATGGACTTCACAACCTGCCATTAACTCTGCTTCTTGAACTGCCCGCTGGATTGAGTTCACGGTTGCCTCTATATCAACAACCACGCCGCGCTTTAATCCTCGTGAAGGATGCCTGCCAATACCAATGATTTCTATCGTGCCATCAACAGACACCTCACCCACCAACGCCAAGACTTTGGATGTGCCAATATCTAAGCCGGTAATGATATTTTTTTCTGTTTTTTTTGCCATTATTTTCCCAATTAGTGCTTCCATTGCACAGCCATACCGCGTGCATAACGTAAATCAACACTGGTGATTTGCTCTGGCTTATCTGCAAATACCGCAGGATAAGCTTTACAAAACCGCAACAGACGTTTTTCTAAATCGCGCTTTCCTAGCCGCAAATACACCCCATTTGTTAACAAAAGCTCCCAAGCCTGATTATCACGCAATTGCAATGACTGAGCATGTAAACCATACATTGCTAATAGCTTACTCAATTTTTGATAAATTTGTAAGACGTCTGCCTGTTGATCATTAGGACCGCTCAATTGCGGTAAATTGAGTTCACTGGGAAACTTTTCCTGATTGATGATATCGCCTGTATCAGTTAGCAAGCCATTGTTCCATATTGCAACAGGATGCTTTTCCACCATCGTTATTTTCAAAGTATCTGGCCATATACGTTCAATATAGACCTTCTCACTCCAAGAGAGCCCCAAAAGATCATGATGTAACTTACGGACTGGCAATGAAAAAAAGCTAGCATCAAGATATTTTGATAACACTGCTTCCAACTGTTTTCTTGAGATGTGTTGATAGCTCGCCGCAATCTTCACAGTATTTATCGGAAACCGATGAAAATCTGCCAGAAATAAATAAATGATACGGGTGGTTAATATCAACGCACAAATCACTAATACCGTTAACAGACTGGAATAACGTAACTGTTCTGTTTCCCTACCCATTGACTCATCCTATCTTTTCATTGGTAATGTCTCACCAATTGCTGACGATTCTCGTGTCTTATGATTGCTAAACGGATTAGGCTATCTAACAACGCTTGATAAGATAAACCACTGGCTTGCCACATTTTGGGATAACAACTGATTGGGGTAAAGCCAGGAATCGTATTGATTTCATTAAAATAGATATCACCCGTATGCTCGTTTACAAAAAAATCAACTCTAGCCATACCAATACACTTAAGACTGGTAAAGATATCAGATGAAATGTGTTGAAGACGTGTCGTGAGCTCTTTGTCCAAGTCCGCTGGAATGATTAAATCCGTTTTTTCACTTTCCAAATACTTAGCCGCATATGAATAAAACCCATCGGGATGATGCACACGAATCTCTGCAGGCAGACTCACTAGTGGCGCGCCAGTTGGCAAGAAATTTTCAAGAACGGATAATTCAATTTCTCGCCCTTTGATACATTCCTCAACTAAGACTTCATCATCATATCGTCTTGCATCAGCAATTGCCGCCTTAAGCTCTTCCATATGGTTTGCTTTATGAATCCCCACACTTGAGCCCATGGAACATGGTTTAACAAATACCGGCAAACCGAATTCTTCCACGATTTGCTGACATAATGGCTCAATATTGTCATGTTCTTTATGCCAAAGAATGAGTCGATAGCGAGCGGATTGGATCCCATTGGCACGCACAATACGCCGGGCCATGTCTTTATCCATACCAATCGCAGAGGATAATACCCCACATCCCACGTAAGCAACCCCTGCTAATTCGAGTAGCCCTTGCATCACACCATCTTCATAGAGTGGGCCATGCATCATGGGAAACACAACGTCGGCATCAACAGCAAAACGGCCATTTACAATCAAACTCTCCAATGGGCGTGAAAGAGGTGTCACAACAGGCAATGAGTCGGGATAGTTCAATAATTCATGATAGTCATTGATAAAGCAACGGCCTTCTTTATCAATACCTATAGGGGTCACATGATATCTTGCACTATCCAGGTTGGCTAACACTGAGGCTGCTGAAATCAAAGAGACTTCATGTTCACCCGATTTGCCACCATATAGTAAAATAAGATTAATTGGGTTAAGCATTATTCATCTCCAAGGATATGTACCTCGCGAATCAATTCAATCGCTGTTTTTTCATACACTGTTTTTCTTACCAATTGTATTAGGGATTCAATATCGTTCGATGAAGCCAACCCCTCATGATTGATGATAAAATTTGCATGTTTCTCTGATACCACAGCACCACCTATACGCATCCCCTTCAACCCACACGTCTCTATCAATTTAGCCGCGTAATGATTAGGGGGATTTCTAAAAACAGAACCACAATTATATTCGCTTGTTGGCTGTGTCTCGGCCCGATGAGCTAATAGCTCTTTAATGAGGTCTAATGATTTTTCTTTTTCACCGGGAATAAGACGACACGTTGCAGCAATAAACCATTCATTTTCTAACCCTTCTACATGCCGGTAAGCAACATGAAAATCCGTAGGTTTTCGGCGTCTGATTTCGCCAGTTCGGGTCATCGTTTCTACTTCAACCACATGGTTCCAAGTTTCACCATTAAAACAACCTGCATTCATTCGTAAAGCACCACCCATCGTTCCCGGAATACCTGCCCAGAATTCGCCACCTGCCAAATGATTTCGTGCGCAAAATCTTGCCATTTTAGCACAAGAAACGCCCGCTTCAACACGAATCAAATCATCTCCTATGAGGCTCGCTTCATTCAAGCATCCCTGAGTTAGAATGACCGTTCCTGAAAACCCAACATCTCGAATCAAAGAATTGCTTCCAAGTCCCAACCAAAGCAGTGGTTCTTCCTTAGGCAGTTGTTTGATAAAAGACGATAGATCAGCAATGCCAGCTGGTTTATACAGTGCTTTCGCCAAACCACCCACACGCCAGGTGGTATAGTCAGCTAAAGACTCGTTAAAGAGCAAACGCCCTTCTTCTATCTGCGGCTTTACCGTTTCGTTGTTCACACAGACTCTCTCTCAGTTTGCATTAAGTTGATAGCCAACTGACCGATGTTACCTGCCCCTTGCATGAGAATAACATCGTCATCTCGAACCAATCGATTTAAATTTTGCTCTAAATTTTGCTCTGTAACCAACATCGCCTTTGTTGATTTTTGATTGATCTGGCTCACCAAAGATTCACTGCTGATCCCTGGAATGACTGTTTCTCCTGCTGAATAGATATCCAGCAATAACAATTCATCCGCCAAACTCAAAACATCAACAAAATCTCTAAACAGTTCTTTCGTACGAGTATAACGATGCGGTTGAAATACGTGCACGAGTCGTTTATCCGGCCAAACCGCACGAAAAGCATCGATGGTCGCTCTAATCTCTTGTGGGTGATGGCCATAATCATCCACCACCAATGAAGTTCCAGAGGAAAAATGACGTTCACCTAACATTTGAAAACGTCTTCCTACCCCTTGAAACATTAATAATCCACGGACAATAGAATCATCATCCACACCCAATTCTGTCGCAATTGCAATGGCTGCTAATGCGTTCAATACATTGTGACGTCCAGGCCATTTAAACTGAATAGATAACTCACGGTGAGGCGTAGGCCTGACTACCTTAAATTCGCTCAACAAGCCATTTTGACTCCATTGGATTGCTCGATATTGCGCTTTCTCGTTAAACCCATACGTCAACGTAGGTCTTTGAATTCGAGGGATGATGTTTGCAACTTCTTCATCATCCAAACAAAGAACTGCCAACCCATAAAAAGGGAGGTGATGTAAAAATTCAACAAATGTACTTCTGAGCTTATCGAAATCTCCACCATAAGTACCCATGTGATCAGCATCAATATTGGTTACAACAGCCATCATTGGCTTTAAAAATAAGAAAGACGCATCGCTTTCGTCTGCCTCAACCACAAAATAAGCAGATTTTCCTAACTGAGCGTTACTGCCACAACTGTTTAATTTTCCACCGATAACAAAACTGGGATCAAGACCTCCTTCTCCAAGTAGACTACTGACTAAACTTGTCGTTGTGGTCTTGCCATGAGTTCCCGCAATAGCGATACCATGGCGAAATCTCATCAGTTCAGCAAGCATGGCCGCCCGAGGAATCACAGGGATTCTATTCGCGAAAGCTTCGCTGATTTCAGGATTATTCTCATCAATGGCCGTAGATCGGACCACTGCATCAGCATGATTGATATTTTCGACGCGATGTCCTATGTGCACTTCTATGCCTAAAGATCGCAAGCGCTGAACGACTCGACTTTCAGAAACATCTGAGCCTGTAATGCGATAACCTTCATTATGCAATACTTCGGCAATGCCACACATGCCAGCGCCACCTATCCCTACAAAATGAATATGCTCTACTCGTCCCATTCTGGGCGATAGAAAATTATTTTTGCTACCCACACTACCCCCTTATGCCGATCGCAACCCCAGCGATTGCCACCGATTTTCATGATCGATACGCAACAATAGCGCGATAACCATACAATTAACCACAATGCTTGCACCACCATAACTCAATAACGGTAGTGTCAACCCTTTCGTAGGCAACAACCCTGCATTAACGCCCATATTGATAGCCGCTTGCAACCCGAGCCAAAACGTAATCCCATAAGCACAATAAGCTGCGAATGGCCTCTCTTGTACAAGCGCATTGAACCCAATCATCAACCCTCTCCACACAAGTATACTATATAAAACCAATACCAGCAGAATACCTATCAAACCAAGCTCTTCTGCAAGGACTGCAAATAAAAAATCAGTGTGAGCTTCTGGCAAATAGAATAATTTTTGAACGCCATCGCCCAAACCAACTCCCAGCCATCCTCCGCGACCAAAAGCAATCAATGATTGGGTCAATTGATAGCCGCTTTTAAATTGATCAGCCCAGGGATTCAGAAATGCGGTCAAGCGAGCCACGCGATAGGGAGATGAAACAGCAAGCATCGCCAAACAGATGCCCACACCTATTAATAATCCGAGATAATATCGCAATTTTACCCCGGCAAGAAAAAGCATAGCCATCACCGTACACGAAATCACAACAGCTGCACCAAAATCTGGCTCTAAAAGTAAAAAAAACACCACAATACCCAAAACAATCATCGGCCTGATAAAACCTAAAATACTCTCATTGACCTGATCTTTCTGGCGCACCAGATAACCTGATAAATAAAAGATCATCGTCATTTTAGCCAATTCGGATACCTGAAGCCCAATAGGTCCCAATGAGAGCCATCGTCTACTGCCATTGACAATCCGCCCAATCCCTGGAATCAACACTAAAATAAGCATCAGCAAACAAATAAAGAGCAAAGGAACACTAAATTTGTCCCACACACTGCTATCAATTCGCATCACAATCAATCCTGCTATCAAACCGATGGATAGATAGCAAACTTGACGAATCAAAAAATGAAAGGGTTGATGATACAGTTTCGTCGAAACCATAACTGAGCTAGAAGCAACCATCATAAGACCAATGAACAATAATCCCACCACAGACACGATTAACCATTTATCATACAAAGCAAGCGGTTTATGAGTGGGTTTACTACGGTGGCTATAATGTCTAGGTTGTATTGTTGCGCTCATAGTGCGCCTACAGCTTGAATGAATATCTCTCCTCGATGATTAAAATCTCGAAACATATCAAGACTTGCACAGGCGGGGGACAATAAGACAACATCGCCTTCTTCTGCGTTTGATTTTGCAATCATGACTGCATCGTTCAGGTTAGATGCTCGTTTAACCTGAACAACACTTCCAAGGGCTTTTTCTAATAGATCCGCATCTTCGCCAATCAATACAAGTGCTCGCACATATTCTGCCACTGGTGCTTGAAGTTCTGTAAAATCAGCCCCTTTGCCTTGCCCGCCCGCAATCAGCACAATCTTTCCTTGCATAGAACCACCAATCCCTGAAATGGCAGATATGGTTGCTCCGATATTGGTTCCTTTTGAATCATTGATCCAGTCTACCCCATTGATGGTTCTGACCCATTCAGTACGGTGAGGTAGCCCTCTAAATTGCTCTAAAACAGCCACCATAGTAGACCATTTAACGCCCACGACATCAGCCAAAGCACAAGATGCCAGAGCATTTTGCCAATTGTGTCGACCTTTTAATCGTAAAGCTTCTGTGGAGAGTATGTGCTCTTGTCCATAACAAAGAAAAGTCCCCCCCTCTTTGCTTATCACCCCCCATTGTCGATCGTGTGGTGCGTCTAAGCCAAAACTTGACACGTGCGATGTGATGGCTGTGTCGCTCAAATGAGGCGTCGTGAATGGATCTTCACGATTAAATACCAACGTTTTTGCTTGATGATAGATTCGTTGCTTAGCCTTCACATAAGCATCCATACTGTGATGCCTATCAAGATGATCAGAAGTTACATTTAAAATAGTTGCTGCAATTGGGCTAAGAGAATAGGTCAAATCCAACTGGAAACTGGACAATTCTAAAACCCATAAATCATAGGATATGTCATTATCAAGTAAATCAAGCACCGGTAACCCTATGTTGCCCGCAACCGCCACTGAAAAACCAGCCGCTTTGGCCATTTCACCAACCAATGTTGTGACCGTTGACTTACCATTGGTTCCTGTGATGGCAATGATGGGGACTTTCACTTCTCTGGCCAAACATTCAATATCCCCTATCACCGGTATGCCTAGGTCCACGGCTTGCCTGATGCTGGGATCGTCAAGAGAAACACCTGGACTACTGATGATTTCAGTGAGCTGTCCAAAGAGCGTTTGTGGAATTTTTTCTAGAAAAACATCTACCCCAGGAAATTCCGCCTGAAAAGCAGATAACCCTTCGGGTGCAACCCGCGTATCAAAAACCACGAATGCTTTATTTCGTCGTTTTAAATAACGGGCAATAGAGTGTCCTGTTTTCCCTAATCCCGCTACAAGATAAAGTGAAGGCATAGACGTTCCTTATCTAAGCTTTAGCGTCGCCAAACCACAAAGGACAAAGACCACGGTAATGATCCAAAATCGTACAATAACCTTTGGTTCAGTCCACCCTTTTAATTCAAAATGATGATGCAGTGGCGCCATTCGAAACAACCGTTTTCCTCCAGTCCATTTAAAATAACCCACTTGTAAAATGACGGATAACGTTTCAAGAACAAACAAACCACCCATGATCAATAACACCAATTCTTGGCGCACAATGATTGCTACGATCCCAAGGGCCGCCCCCAACGCCAACGAGCCAACATCACCCATAAACACTTGAGCAGGATAACTATTGTACCAAAGAAAACCAAGGCCCGCACCGACAATAGCCGAACAAAAAATAGTGAGCTCGCCCGTATTTGGCACAAAAGGAATGGCCAGATAATGAGCATAAATAGCATTGCTGGAAGCATAAGAAAATACGCCTAAAGCACCCGCAACCATGACAATTGGCATGATGGCTAATCCGTCAAGACCATCCGTCAGATTCACTGCATTACTGCTACCAACGATGACAAAATAAGCTAAAACTGGAAAAAACGGACCTAAACTTATCAACCAAGTTTTGAAAAAGGGAACAGCCAGTTGTGTCTGTATAGGAATACTTGCAGAAGTGTAAAGATATAAAACAGCAGCCAGTGCAACCGCAGACTGCCAAAAATATTTCCATCTTGCGGGCAATCCTTTGCTGTTTTTTAACACCAATTTTCGATAATCATCAACCCATCCCACAAGGCCGCAGCCGATGGTCACAAAAAGAACCAACCACAGGCTCGATTGACGCAAGTCGCCCCATAGCAAACAGCTCACCGTTATGGCTAATAAAATCAATACCCCACCCATCGTTGGTGTACCTGATTTTGAAAAATGACTCTTAGGACCATCGTCACGCACCACTTGCCCTATTTGTAATTTTTTCAACCAAGTAATCATCAGTGGACCATAGAATAGTGCAACCAGTAACGCAGTCAGCGCGGCTAATATCGAGCGAAATGTGAGGTATTGAAACACTCTAAACGCATGGTACTGTCCTTGTAGTAATTGCGTAACCCAGTAAAGCATAGATGTATACCCCTCTCGAAAAGCAGTGATTTAAAAAAGCGCACAGCATAGCACAAGCCTTCAGGAACCGCGAATGATTCACTCCAGCAATTGCGCCACAATGTTCTCCATTTTGCTTGACCGAGACCCCTTGACTAAAACAGTGGTATTGGCATCCAAATGATGAAGTAATTCTTCGACCAAGGCCTCTTGGGAAGGGTAATGTTTGCCATTTGCTCCATAAGCTTTTGCCGTCAATTCACTGTGTCTACCACAGGTCATTAGCATATCAATTCCCTGTTTATAAGCCTCTGTACCAACTTCTTTATGATGCGCCTCAGAAGACATACCAAGCTCTCCCATATCCCCAAAAACAAAAATACGTCTCCCTTTGCGGTTTGCCAACACATCAATCGCTGATAAAGATGAACGTAAATTAGCATTGTAGGTATCATCAATGATCAAAGCATCATGCTTACCCTGACGAAATGTCATGCGACCTTGTACACCACGAAAATGATTAAGGCCCGTGGCAATATCTGATAATCCTATCCCGATTGCATACGTACAGCTTGCCGAAGCCAAAGCGTTACAAACATTGTGCATCCCAGGGACCTGTAGCACTATTGCTGTCTCCCCCTCGGGCGTGATTAATACAAACTCACCACAACCTGCATGATTCAAAGAAATGTCTTTTGCATAAACATCAGCATTGTGCGTCGCTGAGAAACGCAGTTGTTTTTTATGAGTGAGCGATGAATCCCAATAATGTGCAAAAGCATCATCATCATTGATAACAGCAGTTCCTGCTGGCAAAAGGCCTTGATGAATTTCACCTTTTGCACGCGCTACACCTTCTATCGATCCAAACCCTTCGAGATGAGCCGGTGCAATATTATTAATGAGCGTCACGTGGGGTTGAACAATAGCCACGATATGGGCTATTTCACCTAAGTGGTTTGCGCCAAGCTCAAAGACTGCATACTGATGTGCTTGTTGTAATTGTAGAACACTTAAGGGCACCCCAATATGATTATTCAAGTTTCCAGGGGTAGCATAGGATGGCTTGGGTAAAATAGACGCTATCATTTCTTTAACAGTTGTCTTACCATTGCTCCCCGTCAATGCAATGACCTTACAAGATAATTGTTGTCGGTGAGCCAACGCAATCGAGGCCAATGCTTTGATGGTGTCAGGGACCACTAACGTGGGTATTCCAAGATCAGAGACTTTATGCGAACAAACAACCGCTGCGGCTCCCTTTGAAACAGCATCTTGAATAAAATCATGACCATCAAAGCTATCTCCATGAATAGCGACAAACACATTCCCTGGTTTTAATTGTCGACTGTCAATACTAAGCCCTGTTAAGGCGCTATCTCGAGGACAGGGAAGCGTTAAGGCTGAAGAAATATCTGATAATCTCATCATTAATCTCCTACTGGTTCAGCACACATCTCATCCAGATTCAACCGACGATAATAACGGTCAATACTTTTATCGGATAAGGGTTGTCGTTGATCATCGAGCAAAAAAGTATCCAATCCCTCACTCAATTGCTTAGCAGTATCTAACATAATAGCAAAACGCTCGCCATCAATGGTTGGATTTCCCGATGCTCGCATAAACAAACATAGCCCATGCACACTAAAAGCACCAATATTTTGCAAATCAAACACCCCAGTGGGAGTTGCCGCAGCCAAACTGCATAACACAGGCCCCTGACCATTAGGTGATTGATGCCGATGAAATAATTGGCCTTCACCAAATCTGAGTCCAGACGCCAAAACCGTCTGTAATAATTCATATCCAGCCAATTGCCGATTCTCTTTTGCCAATAGAAACATCATCAAAGAAGGCACTTGCTCCTTATTTGCAACGGGTTTACTTTCTTCAGTCACAACCACTCGAGGCTCAGATTTGTTGAATGTTCGACCAGGCACTATCGTAGGCTGAATAGGTGTTTGTTGCAGACTAGGTCTTATCTTAGGCTCAAAAGCAGGCTCCAGTTCAGTGTCATTCTCCGCTATGTTAACCTTACGGACAGCAATGATGTCATCATGATGCTGTGGTTTTTGCACCTCCCGATTCACTGGGGGTTCATAGTTAGATAGTTGTAAACTCTGTCGCCTTGCTTTCATCATTCGATGAATAGCAAAAATGACACTAATCAGTAATATAACATTGAGAATCAAACTCCAATTTTCCTGCATCATTCTCTCCTACAAAGCCATTTCATGTCCACGAGATAAAGTTTCAGCCACATCTACCTGAACCACTCGAGACACCCCAGGTTCGCGCATAGTCACCCCAATCAAATGGTCCGCCATCTCCATTGTTACCTTGTTGTGCGTAATAAACAAGAATTGCACTAATTGTGACATCTCTTTAACCAGATTACAAAATCTTCCAATATTTAAGTCATCCAAAGGCGCATCAACTTCATCCAGCATACAAAAGGGTGAGGGATTCTGTTGAAAAATAGCAAAAACAAGTGCAACAGCGGTCATTGCCTTTTCTCCCCCTGACAGCAAATGAATCGTACTATTTCGCTTACCCGGAGGTTGTGCCATCACCAAAATGCCGGTTTCTAAAAGATTATCACATGACAGCTCCAACAAAGCACGACCACCACCAAATAAACGAGGAAAAAGAGCCTGAAATCTCATATTGATTTGATCAAATGTTTCTTTGAATCGCTTTTCTGTTTCCTTATCCATTTTGCTGATTGCAGTTTCCAAGGTTGTGAGCGCTTCTGATAGATCCTGGATTTGACTATCTAGTTCAAGCTTTCGCTCTAACTCTATCTGATGCTCATCAATTGCCATTAAGTTAATCGCCCCCAAACGTTTGATTTTTTCATCAAGTAAACTGGCATTTTGCTCATGCTGAGCCAAAGTCACGTCTGGAGGAATATCGGCTAAAACCGCTGAAACCTCTGTGCCAAGTTCTTGCAGCTGTTCAACAAAGCCCTCTGCTCGCACCAGAAAGGCTTGCTCTTGTATATGTGCTTGTTGAATTTTATCTTGGAGATTCACCGCTTGATGCTCTTCTTCTTTCAGCAGGCGTGAGCCTTCATGCACATGGTTTTGTAAATCAGCCAAATGTTGTCGTTGTTTGCCTAATTGTTCCTCTAATTCTTGATGGTTCTGAACTTTTTCAGCAAGCGTTTGCTGTAGCAATGGGTAAGGATGATTTAACTCTAAAAGACGTTCGTTGATGACTTGTAAACGTTGATGTAGAACATCCCGATGTTGCTCCTCACGCTTGACGAGTTCCTGTTTTTGTGAGGCTCTGAGTGACTCTTGATTGTATGTCAGTTCTGCTTGGTGCAATTCACTCTGGGTTTCATGGATGGTTTTACGTAGGGTCAACACATGATTTTCAAGGCTGTGTTTATCCTCGGATAGGTGTTGAAATTGTAAGTCCAGTTCTAGGACACGCTCCTTTAGCGTTTGACATTTTTGGATTTGGAAAACGCTCTTTGCCATCCATTCTTCAATTTGTTGCAGCAATTCTTCTTTTTCATGAGACAAGTGGATTGCCTTCGTCTCAGTATCGCTGAGCACTTGCTTTTTTTGATTCAATTGAGTTTCAACCGCTCTTAAACGAGCCAGTGTTTTAGCCAAATTTTCTTGCAATTGCTGATGGACAATACCATGAGCCACTAAGTTTTGATGGGCTTTATCACGGCGTTTTGCTAAGTCTTCAAGTTGATCTTGCTCTATTGTTAATACTTCTTGCATTTTTTCCAGGGCAATCTGACGAGATAACACTTGAGCGTCATTTTCTGTCTCTTCTCCAAACACCTTCACCCAAGCATGAGAAAGCCAATAACCATCTCGCGTGATCACCGACTCTGTCTCATTTAAATGAGGAAGCCATTCTTGTGCCTCCAAAAGAGTGCTCGCCACAAAAATGTCATCTAATCTCTTAGGCCAACCAGGCATAAACCCCGAGAGGTGATCAGATAATCGAGGATACGGATGGTTCGTGTGTTTTTTAGGAATGGTAGGTAGAACAAAAAGGGCATGGTGGCCTCTCAATTCACTGAGATAAGGCCAAAGAGCCTCCATCGAGTCAAGAACAATAGCATGATTGCTTTCTGCCAATACCCACTCAAAAATGGGTAACCAAGGTGCTTCTACTTTGATGGTCTCTGCCAATCGTGGCGTATTTTGCCAATGATTTAAGCCACCCGATACTTGTTTTTCACTGCGCAAACAGGCATTTTGTTCTGTTCTTAGGATGGCTTCTTCTTTTAAAAGCCCCTGCACTTTGTCGTGAGCTTGATGCAGAGATTGTTCAATGTCACTTAATTGTTGACGTAATTCAGTTTCTTTCATCACTTGCTGACGGACTTCATCACTGTCTAATTGATGTTGCTGGGTTAAAACTTGATACTCTGTTTCCAGCGCTTGTAATGCACTTTTGATGGGATCCACCAAAAGCATGGTTTGTTCACTTTGGTTTTTTTCAAACAAAACTTGAGCATGAGCATATTGTTGTTCTATATGTTGTAATTGTAACTGCTCTATTTCAACAGCTCGTTGTCCTTGATGAAGCTCCGTTTGCATCTGCTTGAATTGTAGGTCTTTCTCTGATTTTTTGATCTCAAGCTGTTGCAATGTTTGTTGATGGTTTTGATTTTTTTGCAGAAGGGATTGAACTTGGGTTTGTAATAAAGCCAAGTCGTGCTCTGAATAAATAGAAGTATCTTGACAGGCTTTGAGTTGATTCATTGCATGCTCTATATCTTTTTCTATTTGAAGCTTATCTTTCTGGAGACGTTCATTTTCACGCGCCAATTGATGCAAACTTTCTTCGAGTCTAGCTATTTCGGTGTTTAATTGATAAAAGTGTGTTTGGAGCCCACCCATCGATGCTTCTGCTGCCTGGATTTGTTCCTTTTTATCAACCATGTCTTTGGTGATTCTGACCATCTTCGTCTGATGTTGATCATAGCCAAGTGTCATCGCTGATATGTCTTGGTGAATCAGCGTCTGCTCATTGATCTCTCTTTGCCATCGCAAAGCCAGCATTTCAGTCTTAATCAAACGCTCCTGCTCTTTCAGCATTTTATAACGTGTGGCCACTTGTGCTTGGCGTTGTAGACGCTCCAATTGCTTTTGTTGTTCAGCTCGAATATCAGCAAGTCGCGCTAAGTTTTCAACGATTCCATCTATTTTTTGTAAAGCTTCGCGGCGACGTTCTTTATATTTAGAAACCAAAGCGGCCTCTTCTATAAAAACTCTAAGATCTTCCGGACGGGCTTCTACTATCCGAGTGATCATGTCTTGGCCAATGATTGAATATCCGCGCGTACCCGCCCCTGTCCCCAGAAAGATATCGGTGATATCTCGGCGTCGACAACGACTACCATTCAGATAATAAGAAGAATCACCCTCTCGGGTCACGATGCGCTTGATTGATATTTCATGGAAAGCGCTATACTGCCCTCCTATTCGACCTAAGCTATTATCAAACAAGAGTTCAACACAAGCTTGACCAATTGATTTGCGCTCTGAAGAACCGTTGAAAATCACGTCCGTCATGGATTCTCCACGCAACGTTTTTGAAGAGCTTTCACCCATCACCCAACGAACAGCATCGATGATATTCGATTTGCCACAACCATTAGGCCCAACTACAGCTATCAATTGACTATCGAAGGGAATGACGGTTGGCTCGACAAACGACTTAAAACCAGCTAATTTTAACTGCTTAAGATGCATGTATAGGACGCTAACGAAAAATAACTCTGATTGTAACGTATATACCTATTGGATACGAACACATTTTAGGCTTTTAAACAACAGCATCACTCCTCACGTTATCTCGATCGCGAGGAGTTACACCTGAAGCGAGGAATGCGTGAACAACGATTCGGAATTAACTGAGCTGATGCAGTCTGTGGCTATGAAAAGCATGTCTTTGTTAACCAACATGCAACATGATTCAACACACATTTCGATGATCGTAGAAAAGTACTTCGAATTATTCATGGATTTTCAAACCTTATTGACGGCCTTGTTCAAAAACCCTGTGAAAATCACCGACTTGCAAAAAGCCTATTGGCAAGATGCCTTTGGCCTCCTTCAAGAACATCTTGAAAACTGGATGACCGGACGCCCCAAAGCCTCCACCGATAAACGCTTTTTGAGTGAAGAATGGGTCAATAACCCATTATTTAATTTGCTTTGTCAGCAATATCTTTTGGCCAGTGAGCATTTTAATTCGTTACTGCTACATCTTGACTTTGGTGATAAACAAACAGAGAAGCGTATTCAGTTTTTCATGCGTCAATATTTGGATGCGTTATCTCCAGATAACTTTTTTCATACCAACCCGCAGCTGATGGCTGAAACCATTAAAAGCCACGGTAAAAATTTACTGCGTGGATTAAAAAATCTATTGGGAGATATGGAAAGTGGCTCCCCTCAGTTATTGATGAAAATGACTGACATGGATGCATTTACGGTAGGGAAGAACCTTGCAATCACTGAAGGGAAAGTCGTGTTTAAAAATCATCTCATGGAATTGATTCAATATACACCACAAACACCCAAAGTCCGATCCACTCCGCTATTGATAATCCCTCCCTGGATTAATAAGTATTATATTTTGGATTTAAGCCCTCATAATTCATTCGTACGATGGCTCGTTTCTCAAGGGATTACTGTTTTTATGATATCTTGGGCTAACCCCGATGCGAGTTATGCCAATAAAGGCCTTTATGACTATCTGCATGAGGGCCCCATCTCAGCCATTAACGTCATCAAAAAACAGTTACATATCAAACAATTAAACCTACTCGGTTTTTGTATTGGTGGAACACTTTTGGCCATTTTGCTTGCATACTATAAAGCCCTCAACAACAATCCGATTCGATCAGCGACTTTTCTTGCTTCGATGATTGATTTCAGTGATCCAGGCGATATATCCGTTTTTATTGATGAAAAACAGTTAACCAAACTTGAAGAAAAAATGAATAAAAAAGGCTATTTGGAAGGACATTTTATGGCGCAAGCATTTAATTCCTTACGTGCCAGTGACTTAATCTGGTCTGTTTTTATTCGCAATTATTTACGAGGCCATGATCCTGTTCCTTTTGATCTTTTATATTGGAACGCAGACTCCACCAATATGCCTGCCAAAATGCATTCCCAATATTTGCGTTGGATGTATTTGAACAATGATTTGGTTAAACCTGGAAAAATCCATTTAGACCCTGTGGCTATCGATGTCACAAAGATTGATACACCCACTTTTTTTGTTTCAACGCAAAAAGACCACATCGCGCCATGGAAAACAACCTACTTAGGATTTCAGTTGATGAAGGGCCGCAAACGTTTTCTCTTAGGCGGCTCAGGACATATCGGTGGCATTATCATTCCACCAGGGACTGACAAATATGGTTTTTACCAAAATCACCATGAATATCAAAGCCCAGAAGAATGGCTGCAACATGCCGTTCATCAACCAGGCTCTTGGTGGCCTGAATGGTTTGCTTGGCTGAAAAAAGAATCAGGGCGTCAAATCAAGGCCCCACTTATGAGTGAATTACCATACAAACCCTTAATGGATGCCCCCGGTAGTTATGTCAAAGTCGGCTGGAAAACAAGACCTTGATCCCACAAATGTGGGATTGATTTCATGTGACGACGTGACGTAAGATGAGTTTCCAACCTCAAAAAGAGTCGTCAATGAACCTTGCAATTAGCAAAACAAGGAGTGCTATTGGCATCCATGCAAAGCCTGTCTCTGTGGAAGTACACTTATCAAATGGCATACCAGGATTTACGATTGTAGGGCTTGCTGAAACCGCCGTAAAAGAAAGCAAAGACAGAGTAAGAAGTGCCATTATTAATAGCCAATTCGAATTCCCTTGTCGAAGAATCACTGTGAATCTTGCACCTGCTGATTTGCCTAAAACAGGGAGTGGTTTTGACTTACCCATCGCAATAGGAATTCTTGCCGCCTCAGGACAAATTTCTCCACAAAAGCTTGCAACCCACGAGTTTATAGGAGAGTTAGCACTCAACGGTCATTTGCGAGGCGTATCTGCTATTCTCCCTATTATCTTAGCGACCTATAAAGAAAGGCAACCCATCATCATTGCGATCGCTAATGGCGAAGAAGCTTCTGTCGTAGGCTATGACGGAGTGTATTGCGCAGACAGTTTGCGTGCTGTGTGTAGCTATTTATGTCAAGATACCCCCTTACATCCTCTCCCTAAACGATCGGAAGGCATCGAAGATGAATGTGTGCTTGATTGGTCTGACGTCAAAGGCCAACATCATGCCAAACATGCTATGGAAATTGCCGCTTGTGGGGGACATAGTATTTTGTTAAATGGCCCTCCCGGCAGTGGTAAAACCATGCTGGCCAAGCGATTTTCTACCCTATTACCAGAACTCTCAGAAGAAGAAGCTTTTGAGTGTGCGGCCATCCATTCTATTCGAGGTCAATTGCCAAACCTTAAAAATTGGCGCCAACCCCCATTCCGATC
>DAHWEW010000019.1:0-13406 GCA_027326225.1 Legionellaceae bacterium | reverse complement strand
TGCCAGCGATTCATATGCATCATTCCAGCAACCACAGGAATTATCGAACGGAAAGGACCTACGAAACGCCCAATCACAATGCTGCTGGCACCATATTTGGTAAAGTACGACTTTCCATAAGTAAGCCATTCAGGATATTTTTTAAATGGCCACAATTGGGTTAATCTGTCACTATAGACAAACCCAAAAACAAAGCTTCCACCATCACCAGCAATAGATCCTAAAATAGCAACAAAATAGGTGATTTCAATTCGCATGACACCACTTCCAGCCAGGATCCCAATGGTTGTCATAATCACTGAGCCTGGAAAAATACTACCAATGATTGCAACAGATTCTATAAATGCGATGAAGAAAGTTATCAATATAGCCCAATGAGGATGGCCATGTAACCAAACACTCAGTGGTTCAATATAATAAGTTAAAGAATGCATAACATTTCAGATAGCCTCACTAAAAACGCTTATAAATTCGTTAATAAAAGCAACACTGACGGTCTCTAAATCAATATCAGGTATAAAGTCAGCCATGTTTGTCATCTGTAATTCTTTATATCCACATGGATTAATATTGGCAAAAGGTCTCAAGTCTGTTGTGATATTTAATGCGATTCCATGGTATGTACATCCATTTTTTACCCGTAATCCAATGGATGCAATTTTTTTTTCACCAATATAGACGCCGGGCGCTCCGCATCTGGTTTCGGCGGCAATTTTGTAGCTTGCTAGAAGAGAAATCAATAATTGTTCTAGTTTGGATACCAAGGTTCTGATGCCAAGATGTCGTCTGCGAATGTCCATTAAAACATAGCAGACAAGTTGTCCAGGCCCATGATAAGTCACTTGTCCTCCTCTATCTGATTGAATAACGGGAATATCTGAAGGATTGAGGATATGTGTTGCAAGACCCGCTTGGCCGAGTGTATACACAGAGGGATGTTCTAGTAACCAAAGTTCATCTGGTGTTGTATGATCTCTCTCACTGGTAAATCGCTTCATGTCTTCCCAGACCATGAGATAGGGTTTCATGCCGAGTGAGTGAACGTTTAACATAGTTTAACCTAGAAAAAGCAGTGGATCTCTACTGCAGATCTTTACTGCACTGATTTTGAAAAAGTTTATCTTATTTTTTTGACTTACCATAGTGGTAACTCTGCCTTCGTCAAAATAATAAGATAAACTCTTTAAAATCAGCACAGTAATCATCTTAGCTGCAAGGTCAATTTAGAGTACCATCTTGGTATCAGGGTGTGCAGTTAATTCGATATAAAGCGCATCTAGCGTCATTTGATCTTCAACATAAAGAGTAATGGTTAATGAAAGATAATTCCCTTGTTGACTCGGCTGGGTGCGGATTGCCTGGTCATCTGTTTTCGGAAAATGTTTGCGCGTGATTTGAATCATTTCCAACAAAAAGGTGTCATTATTGACACCAATAACCTTTATTTGAAAGTCACATGGAAACTCCATAAGGCTTTTGTTTGTCATGATGAACTCTCAATTATGAACCAAACCAACGGTTGAATGCCAAACGAACAGAGTCTTTCATGCGAGTATAGATGCCACCAGCAGGGGCTTCTTGTAAAGCATATAGCGGTTGAGTGGCAATCGTGTTGCCATCAAATTGTATCAATAGTTCACCAATTTTTTCTCCTTTCTTCAAAGGAGCTTGAAGGTACTTGGGTACTTTCGTGTTAATACTGAGGCGTTGGTATTGTCCACTCGGGATGGTGACATATTGATCTTCTCCGAGTCCAATGGTCATTTTGTCCATTTGACCTTTATAGAGAGGCAGCTCAGTCAATGAATTACCTTTCTTATATAATTGGTGCGTTTCAAAAAATCGAAATCCGTAATTAAGCAAACGTTCACTATCATCTGATCGCGCAGTTTCAGAAGGAGAGCCTAACACAACAGACAGCAACCGCATGTTGTCATGTTTAGCTGACGCTACCAAGCAGAAACCAGCCTCGCTGGTATGTCCAGTTTTTAAGCCATCAACTTGTGTATTACGCCACAATAAACGATTGCGATTGGGTTGTCTGATCCCATTGAAGGTAAACCATTTTTGCTTATACCAGTGGTAATATTCAGGAAAATCATTGACCAAAGCGCGCCCAAGAATGGCAAGATCTTTTGCAGACGTATAATGTTCCTTATCAGGTAAACCAGTACTGTCTGTAAAGTGGCTGTGACTCATCCCTAAATTTTGGGCCTGTTGATTCATCACATCGGTGAATCCGGCTTCACTACCTCCCAAATGCTCAGCCATTGCAACACACGCATCATTGCCTGAATCCACAATGATTCCTTTCAATAGTTCTTCAACATTGACTTGCTGACCTTCTTTTACAAACATTCTTGAGCCACCGATTTTCCATGCTTCTTGACTGATTCGGACAGGATCACTCAGATGTATCTGTTCATTTTTAAGAGCATTTGAAATCACATATAAGGTCATCATTTTGGTCAAACTTGCTGGAGGAAGTTTTTCATCACTATTTTTTTCAGCAATAATTTTTCCACTATTGACATCAATTAAGATATAGGCCTTTGCGTTTAGATTGGGTGCTGTTGGCGTAATTAATGGGTTGCTACTGGGAGAGGGAGAGGGTCGAATCGCATCGTTTTGTATGGGTGGGTTAGCATAAAAAGTAGAGCATTTAATCCAAATAGCGATAAATAAAACCAACTTTGCTGATATATAAAATTGTTTGTTCATGAATCTACCTGTTTTTAAAAAATGAGGTAATCTTATCACAGCCTGTAAATATCAACCAGCTCTGGACAAAATATTCAAATCCCCTAAAATCTTACTTTTTATATTGATGTAAATGGTACCTAGGGCGTGCTGACAATTCATTTTGTCATATCCTCTAAAGAGCCTACGTACCGTGGTTTGTCCACGGCATCCAGAGATCTCTTGGATGACGTGGACAAGCCGCGTCACGTGGATGTTATAGAGCTATTGTCAACAGACCCTAATCGCCCGTCATCTCGCTATCAAGCTACGAAAGTGATGACTCTAATCATGGACAATGAAAAATGAAATCGTTTTTATGGATTGTGTGTATTTGTTTGCTAGCGGGTTGTCAAAATAACTCTATTGCACCAAACTCAAGAGGGACTTCTCAAGATTGGAATGCCACTCATCATCAAAAAAGCAAAACAAATAGTCATGCTTCAATCAAGGATGGCGCACCACCTGGTCCCCTCCCAGTATCTTTTCAAGAAGTAAAACCGAAACATGAGCCATTCAGTCGTTATGGAAATCCTGATGCATATCAAGTAGATGGACACACATATCAAGTGCTGACGAGTGCCAGTGGTTATAAAACCAGAGGATATGCTTCTTGGTATGGAACCAAATTTCATAGTAAGCGTACTTCAAGTGGTGAAGATTATAATATGTATGCATTGACTGCGGCTCATAAAACCCTGCCATTGCCAACCTATGTTCGGGTGAGAAACTTAAACAATGGTCGACAAGCCATCGTAAAAGTAAATGACAGAGGGCCGTTTCATAGCGATAGAGTCATCGATTTGTCTTATGCTGCTGCAGTTAAATTAGGGTTGTTACCAAAAGGGACTGCACCCGTTGAAATTGAAGCTTTATCTATGAGCCCAACAGGTAAGGCGCATGTGGCTCATTATTATCTCCAAGCTGGAGCATTTAGTACGCGAACTCTTGCAGAATCCTTGCGGGGAAAACTATCTAAAATGACCCCATCTCCTGTTGTAGTTGAAAAATATCAACAACATTTTATCGTCCGTGTAGGACCATTTGCCAGCAAACAAATGACAGATAAACTCAAGAGAGATTTGTTAAGAAAAGGTGTGAACGGCTCATTTTCAGTATTGATGTAAGGCTACTAAACGGTATTGGCTGCATCAATAATGACTCGAGTTCCTTTAACATCTTCACCAGGCAGATCAATAAATTCTTCATTAAGCCAGCGTGCATCCTCAATAAAAATGCGCACACAACCATGACTTGCGCGATATCCGGGAACTGTATCACTGCCATGGATAGCATATCCACGATAAAAGTGCATACAATATGGCATTTCAGCCCCCCCATTTTCTCCATCCATCCTCATCGGAAAAGTAGTAGAGACACAGTCAATATCTTGCTTACGAAAGATGCGAAATGAGCCAGAAGGGGTTATGCATGTTCCATCAAGACCTTTGCAATGACCACTACCAGATGATAAAGGCCCCCACCATAATAATTCGCCCTTTTCATCATATGCGCCCCAAGCCAGCTGCTTTTGATTGACAAAAATGGTTTTTTCACCCGTTGGGTCAATATAACGAGGAAAAGGTGAGACATCGTAAATAGTCAATCGGTCAATGTTTTTGGGAACTGCTATCATCATTCCTGTACGTAGCGGAATATTCATGCGATTCACGCGGCGAACCAAATCACGTTCTTCGTCATTGGGAAATAAGCTTTCCCATGTTTCTTGGTATTTTACTTTGATACAAAAATAATCAGGCTGATGGCAAAGCGTTTCTCCAAATCTCCCTTGCGACCAAACTGTGTTTTGTAGCAAGCAGAAGAATGCAATAAGTATCACTCTTCTCAGATGTTTCATCTTCACTCCAGTTGACACATTCCTTAATGTTATTAACGGCAAACTTTGAAAAATCTTAACAGTTTTTTCTTCTGTTAATTGGCGTTTTATTTTTTTTCAACTAGGTGAGTTTCTCAGGTTATTCATTTTTATTTGATAAATGATGTTATAATACACCGATTATTCATTGATAAGGGTTATTCTTAATGAGTTGGCTAAAGAAACTTTTACCTTCAAAAGTAAGAACAGAAACTTCCCAAAAAAAAGGGGTACCTGAAGGGTTGTGGGTGAAATGTCTGGGATGTTGCGAAGTACTATATCGCTCTGAACTTGATAAAAATTTTTCTGTTTGTCCAAGATGCAACCATCATCATCGTATTTCTGCGAGAGTCAGATTGCAACAGTTTTTAGATGATTTAGGTCAAGATGAAATTGCACCTGATCTCGAACCAGTTGATAGACTTAAATTTCGTGATTCTAAAAAATATAAAGATAGAATCTTGCAAGCTCAGAAATCTACAGGCGAAAAAGAGGCATTAATTGTTTTAAAAGGCGCCTTAATGAAGCAGCCTATTGTTGCTAGTGCCTTTGAATTCAATTTTATGGGTGGTTCAATGGGTGCCACAGTTGGAGAAAAATTTGTAAGAGCAGTTAATGTGGCGATGGCCGAACGACGACCCTATATTTGTTTTACGGCCAGTGGCGGCGCACGTATGCAAGAAGGTTTATTTTCTTTGATGCAAATGGCTAAAACCTCTGCTGTTCTTGCGAATTACTCCGAAACAGGCTTACCATTTATTGTTGTCCTGACTGATCCTACGATGGGAGGAGTTTCTGCAAGTTTTGCAAGTCTTGGCGATGTTATCATTGCTGAACCTAATGCCTTAATAGGCTTTGCAGGTCCCAGGGTCATTGAACAAACTGTTCGTCAAACGCTACCCGAAGGATTTCAACGTAGTGAATTTTTACTAGAGCATGGCCATATCGATATGATAGTGGAGCGCAAGGATCTTCGCCAAACGATAGCTGAATTGGTCTCTAAGTTAACCCATCGGATACCTCAATGAATGTAGAAGAGTTCAGCGTTGCTGAGTGGCTAGATTATTTAGAAAATCTTCACCTTGAAGACATTCAGCTGGGATTAGAGCGTATCAGCCAAGTTGCTCGAGCAAATGAGTTGTTGCAATGGACGCCTACGATCATTACGGTAGCAGGTACTAATGGTAAAGGTTCTACGGTCAGTGCACTAGAAGAAATCTATACCAAAGGGGGATATCAAGTCGCGAGTTACACGTCTCCCCACCTCTTGGTTTTTAATGAACGCATTCGTATCAATAAAAAACCAATCTCTGATGAGGATTTAAGGCGCGCTTTTCTTGCCATTTGGCGCAGGCAAGCGGGGATCCCATTGACCTATTTTGAAGTGACTACCTTAGCTGCATTGTGGCATTTCAAACATCTGAAACTAGATTTGATTATTTTAGAAGTGGGGCTCGGTGGACGTTTGGATGCTACGAATATCATTGATCCAGATTTAGCAATCATCACAACCATTGATTTGGATCATCAAGAATACTTAGGTGATAACGTTGAGGCGATTGGGTTTGAGAAAGCCGGCATTTTAAGAGAAAATAAACCGTTTATTTATGGAGATTTTAAGCCTCCTGCTTCTATCACATTGCAAGCTAAAAAGTTAAATAGCACAATGTATTGTTTGGGTGAGAATTACTCTTATCGTTTATCGGAAGACAAGTTAGAAGTGATTGACCCTATTGGCCAGTGTATGGTATTTCCAAAACCAACTATTCATCCTAAAGCCATTGCAACAGCCGTGATGGCAAGTATTTGTCTTCAACCCAAGTTGCCTATTTCTTACAATAGCCTTACAGATGCCATATCTCTGGTCCAGATAGTAGGACGACAGCAAGTTGTGGCAGGCCCAATTACTCATATTTTTGATGTTGCACATAATCCTCAAGCTGTATCATTACTCGCTGATTTTATAAAACAATACCAACCGAAAGATAAAGTTCATGCCGTTTTTTCGGGATTGAAAGATAAAGATCTTTCAGGCTTAATTAAACCCATGCTGACTTATGTCGATGATTGGTATCTTGCTGTTTTAAGTGGAAAAAGAGCATCTAGTGAGGCATTATTAATGACTGTCTTTCAAAGTCTTGGTTGTATGGTTGATACTTGTTTTACGGATCCTGTCGCTGCGTATGATGCTGCTAGCCTTCGTGCCAAAGAGGGCGATATCATTATTGTTTATGGTTCATTTTTGACGGTGGGTGCTGTAATGTCTAGCAGGATTCTCTGGGAGGTATTGCAATGAAGTTTATGATGGATGAACAGATCAAACATAGGGTGATTGGATTAGTGGTCATTGTTTCCATTGGAGCTCTATTTATACCCGCGCTCTTAAAAAAATCTAATCAACACTTTGAAGAAAATCTCAATGTAGCTATTAGACTTCCTGCAAAACCTCCTATACCCAAAGTGGTTGTTCGCGAAGAGAAAAAGGTTTTCAAATCAGTGAAAGTAGCACATGTGGATCTGCCTCCTGTGGTGAAGAAAAGCGGGGCCACACAAATTGCTAAAGCGGAATCTTTGAGTATGAAGTCAGTCTTACTTCCTCCACCTAAAGTAGAGGTGGCTAAAACGGTTGTAGCTGAAAAAAAAGTGCAGACAGCTAAACGTTCTGTGGATTTGAAAAAAGAACCGAAGATTAAAACGGCAGTGATTGCTAAAACGGCAGTGATTGCTAAAACAGCAGTGATTGCTAAAACAGCAGTGATTGCTAAAACAGCAGTGATTGCTAAAACAGCAGCCAGAGCAGCTGCAATCCCCAAAAACTTCACCAAATCACTACCGAATAAAAAGGAAGTTTATTCCGTACAATTGGGATCGTTCATAGAACAAAATAATGCTAAATTACTGGTATCAAAGCTTAGAAAACAAGGGTACGTTGCCTCATATAATAAATTCACTGGGAAAAAAGGGCAGTATTATCAGGTCATTGTTGGGCAATTAACAGAAATCAATGACGCGAAAAATCTGCAAAAACAATTATCTTCCAAGACACAATTAGAGGGATTTGTAGTGAAAAAAGGAGTGAGTTAGTGATCACATTATCTTGGCTCGACTATTTGATCATTGGGATCATTGGATTATCTATTATCACTGGTCTATTTAGAGGCTTCATTAAAGAATTGACCGCTCTTTGTATATGGGTTCTTGCTATTTGGTTGGCTTTTACCTATACCTCAACCCTTGATCCCTGGTTACAACCTTATATTGATGAGGCTACAGCACGCAAAATTGTTGCATTCATTGCCATTCTTCTTGCTACCATTATTGTTGGTGCCATATTAAATACCTTATTGAGTTTGATTTTGCATCGCTCAGGGCTTAGTGCTATGGACAGGCTATTTGGGATGTGTTTTGGTTTGGTTAGGGGGGTATTCATCGTTTCTTTGATCATTTTGATAGTTAAAATGACTTCTCTTGCTGAACAAGAGTTCATTCATCAATCACAGTTATATCCCAAATTTGATCCTGTGGTTAACTGGCTCCAAGGGTATACGCCTGAGATGATAAAGAAAGTAAAAGAATTTGATCCAAGTGAGCATGAAATGGATATCGATACGACGGATGTGAATCCTGAGCAAGCCCCCCTTATGCCAAAGACACCTCATCTTCCACAAACACATCATAAGAAAATGTAGGTAATCTTCTCTCTGGTTTACCGGGTTCGGGTGGGCATATTCACGCCCGACGGCTCGTATTGGGTCGAGGCTTGTCCAAACTTTAGTTTATGAGTTGGATGTGTATAGCCCGTTTTTTAAAATAAACTGATACACGGAATGTGGCAACCAATTTTCTACACTATGTCCTAAGGCTATCTCTTTTCTGATTTCGCTTGAAGCTATTGGGTAATTGCCTGCATCAAATTGAACGATTGTACCGAAACTTTTCTGCAGAATGAGGTTTTTATCAAGCGTTTGATGATTGAGTAATAAGCTCTCGATGGTTTTGGGGATGAATTGATTATTTATCTCACTACGGTTTAATACTAGTAAATGACTTAAATCTAATATTTTTTCATAACAGTACCATTTTGGTAGTTGGAGAAAAGCATCCATGCCTAGGCATAGCGTGATAGAGACTTCGTTTCCAAATTCAGCACGAAAACTTTCTAAAGTTTCAACCATGAAAGAAGGTGTTTTGCGTACGATTTCTCTTGTATCAATTTTAAAGCTCTGTCGATCTTTTAAAGCAAGCTCAAGCATATGAATTCGGTCATTGGCTGAAGCATGGGCTTCTTTTTTCAGAACAGGGATCTTGCAGGGTAAAAATAAAAACCGAGAAAAGTGGAAATGATTTTGCACAGCTAAAGCCGTATTTAGGTGTCCTAAATGAGGGGGGTCAAAGGTACCGCCGTAGATGAGTATGGTGTCTATTTTTTATATCCTTATGGATAATTGTGTGATATACCCAAGATACTTCAAAATGCTAGTTTTGGTCTATCTCTTCGCACTTTAAATCGCCCCCTCCAGTTGCCTCATAAGTGAATGTTACTGAAGGGGGTTCGCCTCAAAACTAGCATTATGACGTATTTTCGGTATAATACTAAATCTATGAATGACAAGACAAAACAGATTGACCATTTAATTGCCGAAGCGTCTACGCATCTTGGTGAAATAAAGACGATGTTAGATGCACTGCTGCAATCGTCCAAAGGCAGTGAGGATGCGTCAGAAGACGAGAAGATTTTAAATATTCAATTGACACTGCAATATCGTTTAAACTGCGAAGATGTCTTGAGTTTTTTGTTAAAGATAGATCAGCAGTTGCAATATTTTCTAGGGATCCAACCTCAACATTCGGCTAAAATGAACATGGAGCGATTAGCCTATGCTTTAGGAAATGAGGATTTAAAGCAAATTTTAAATGTGTTAGCTCTGTTAGCAGGTTCTCTTTCTAAAATTATTGCGCGATACAAAAAAGACCATGCGTCTTTTTCATTTGATGCTAAAAAACAGGTAAAGCAACACATCATCACCCGAAGATTAACTCAACTCCTGACCAAACAAGCCCACTTTTTAGAAATATTACATAAGCTCGAGCTAGCCATTGAACAACAGTTGAAGTGGGAGGCTGAGGGGCCAGTTCTTGATCATATTGCTGCACTTAGGGGTCCAATTTCTCAATTTTATCAAGCCATGCTAAATGGCCTTGAACAAACGACGCAACTCTATCAAGAAGTCAATAAAACACCCGTCTTGAACCTTCAACTGAATTCGTTGTTGGAAGAAACAAAACAGCTGATTCATGTCATGCCAAGTATCTATGCCCCACAACTTCATCCCCTACCTGTCCATCTTGAGCCTCTCATCACATCTGAACAATTAGAACAGCGCGCTTCTGCGAAACGGTTAAGGCCTTTCTTTGGATAAAAATATGCCCACTTGCTACGGTTTCGAGATATTGTGACAAAATGCCAGAGATAATCTTTCAAAAGAGGTCCAAATCGCATGATTTTGATTTGATTTGATTTGATCATCGAGTGCCTTACAGTCATGAAGAAGCTGATAAAGTTTGCTCTGGGGAAGTCTCGCGATGGATTTTTCATAAAATCTTGCTTTTTTAGGCCATATTTTCAGCTGGTTACAGGCATCTGTAAATGGTGTATTTTGCTGACATAAATGAGAAAGTTGGATGAGCTGTCTTATCTCTTGTGTCAAAATCCAAAGGATCAGAGTCGGTTCAACGCGTTGATGATAGGCCTGGCGAATCACTTGAATGGCTTTTTCGGGTTGTGCTGATAAGCAGGCATCGGACAGCTCATACAGTTGAAATTCACATTGATTCGTCAGTAATGCCTGGATATCTTCAAGCGATATCATTCCCTTTTCATCACATAATAACGGCACTTTTTCAATGATTTGAGCGCATGCCAAAAGGTTGCCTTCAGTATACTGGTAAATAAGAGCAGGTATTTCAGAGGCAACATTTTTGGTATGACGAGACAATTCGGTGATGATCCAACGTTTGAATTCTTGCTCTGTTAAGGGATTGATTTGGACTAAAACCACCTGATCCTGTTGAGTAAGAAATGATAATTGTTTTGCCGGTACATGAGCCGCTTGCAATAAAACCAAACAGCGAGGATTGATATTTTTTAAATACGCAGTCAGAGCTTCTTTGCCAGTTGCATCGATTGTTTTTTTGTCAAAGCGTATATCAACCAAAACCCACTCAGTAAATAGGGAATAACTATTAGCTTCTTCTGAAAGTTTCTTCCAATCACTAGACTGATGGATATCCACAATGATGTGATCTGTCTCGCCTCGTTGACGGCAAGCTTTTTTGATAGAGAGAGCCGCTTCATTGAATAGATAGGATTCAGCTCCAAGCAAAACATACATGGGCTTTAGATGTTTTTGTAAGTGTGGTAGGAGTGCTGAATGTTTGATGAGCATATCAAGGCTAGCTTTTTTGGGTGAATCGCACTTGACTGATGCGGTTCATGATTTGGATCACCGCATCACGCCTCATTTCAGCTTTCAAGAGCTCTTCTTCTTCATTTGATCCTAAAATTCTATTACCATTGATAGTGAGTTGTCGAGTGATCATCAGTGTGGCTTCTGGAATGATATCGCGGCCATTTCTTTGCTGTAATTTAAAATGTACGGTATATATAAGCTGATACTGTCTGGGAGTAGTGCTTGAGCTCACGCTGGTGATGTGTTGCTGTACATTATCGCTTTCTAGAATAAGCCAGTAATCTGCTGAGCTTTCAGATGAATTAACCTGGATGTGTTGGCTTTGTAGTTCCATACGCAACAACGAAGCCAAATCATTGTGGGTTTGTCCTTTGATGATCGCAACATTGTTAAACCAAGTTGGGACATCGACTTTGCCACGCAAATGAAAGCCACATCCACTGATGAAGATCAAGAACAAGGCCTGTAGGGTAAAATAAAAGAGTCTATTTGGATAGCGCATTTATTGAATGACCAAATTAATGAGTTGGCGATGAGGGACAACAATGGTTTTGATGAGGGATTTACCCACAAGAAATGGTCCAGCATGCGCTTTAGCCATCTCGATTAATGCTGCTTCCTCTGTTTCAGTTCCTGCACTAAATTGGGCACGCAACTTACCATTCACTTGTACCACAAAGTCAACTTCGTCTGTTTTTAAAGCGCTTTTATCGTGCTTGGGCCATGGCGCGTCAATGATTATTTTTTCATATCCCAATTGTTGCCACAGATGGTGGCAAATATGTGGGGTGATAGGTGCTAGCAATTGCAAAAGGATCTTCATGCCTGAATGCATGAAAAATTTGTCTTCTTCTTTGTGGATCTCATACCCTGATAGTACATTGAAGAGTTTCATCGCGCCAGAAACAACCGTGTTAAATTGATGGCGTTCATAATCATGAGTGGCTTGAGCTAGTATTTGATGTAAATGAAGTCTCGATTTTTTGAGGCGACTTTCACACGCATCCCAATTGATTTGACCATTCCCATCAGCTATCAAATCATTCACTTCTTTGATGATGGTTTCGTGCTGATAAGCGAGCGCCCATAAGCGTTTTAAAAATCGATGTGCGCCTTCAACTGCTGTGTCAGACCATTCAAGGGATTGCTCAGGAGGGGAGGCAAACATGACAAATAGTCTTGCAGTATCGGCTCCATAAGTATCAATCAAATGATTAGGGTCAACAATATTACCCAATGATTTAGACATTTTATGGCCATTTTTAAGGACCATTCCTTGACTTAATAAGGCAATAAAAGGTTCATCAGAGTTCACCAGTCCTTCGTCGCGCATTAATTTATGAAAAAAACGTGCATACAATAAATGCATGACTGCATGTTCGATACCCCCCACATATTGATCAACAGGGGTCCAATATTTGGCGCGATCATCAAGCATAGCGTTTTCCTGACCCTTACAAGCAAAACGAGCGTAATACCAGGATGATTCAACAAAAGTATCAAATGTATCTGACTCTCTCAGAGCGTCCTGACCACACTTAGGACATGTTGTGTGAATAAAGTCTTCACATTGAGCCAGAGGCGAGCCGCTACCGGTTAATTCAACCTGTTCAGGCAGAACCACAGGTAAATCAGTTTCAGGAACGGGTACAATGCCACACTCATCACAGTTAATCATCGGAATCGGTGTACCCCAATATCGTTGACGAGAAACCCCCCAATCGCGTAACCGATAATTGACTGTAGCTTTTCCAGATTCGGTTTTTTCTAAATACTGGGTAATGGTTTTTTTGGCTTCTTCTGAAAAAAGCCCATCAAATTGACCCGAATTGACTAGGATACCGGTGCCTGTGTAGGCTGAAGTGCTAAAATCATGATGGTTTGTTTTATCGATTTGAATCACTTCTTGTAAAGGCAGTTGATATTTTTGGGCAAACTCCCAATCTCGTTGATCATGAGCCGGTACCGCCATGACAGCACCCGATCCATATTGCATCAAAACAAAATTAGCAATCCATACGGGTATATTCTTGCCAGTCACGGGGTGTGTGGCATAAAACCCTGTGTTGATGCCTCGTTTTTCCATGGTGGCCAAATCAGCTTCTGCCATTTTCACGCCTTGACAACTGCTAACAAAAGCTTGTATTTCTTCACTTTCGATGGCTGCTAGTTTGGCGAGAGGATGATCCGGTGACACAGCTAAATAAGTGGCGCCCATTAAGGTATCAGGTCTTGTCGTATAAATTTTAAGTCGTTTAGAAAATCCTTTGACATTAAAGTAGATCTCGGTGCCTTCAGAACGACCTATCCAGTTCCGCTGC
>DAHWEW010000199.1:0-4470 GCA_027326225.1 Legionellaceae bacterium | reverse complement strand
ATTCGCGCATTTTTTGGTTTCATGTGAGCTCCTATAAAAAACACATTATAGCATGCGGTTGTTCGGTTGCTAGATCGTAGCAAGATAAGTGACAAAATATAGTGGCTTACCTGCATATACAAAAGGGCTGAAAATGAGGATAGTTATTCCTATCAAAACCCTGGTTATCCATTCTTAATTTCTCATCCTGTTGTCCTTACGATAGGGCACTAAATGTTATTGACCAAAAGGATTGAAGCCACTGAGCATTGAATCATGTCACAAGGCTTATCATAATTCCAGGTTTCTATGCCAAGAAACACGACCATATGAGTTCTTTTAAATAGGGAGATGTGGTAACATAAACACGCTTATTATTGCATAAGGATACGTCCTCACCATGGGTTATTTAGCCAAAGAAGTGACACCAGTCAATATCGAAGAAGAATTAAAGCAATCTTATCTAGATTACGCGATGAGTGTGATTGTCGGACGAGCCTTGCCTGATGTTCGGGATGGATTAAAACCAGTTCATCGACGCGTTTTATATGCGATGACCGAATTAGGCAACGATTGGAATAAGCCTTATAAAAAATCAGCACGTGTGGTTGGGGACGTGATTGGTAAATATCATCCTCATGGTGATACAGCTGTATACGATACCATTGTGCGCATGGCGCAACCTTTTTCTATGCGCTATATGCTGGTTGATGGACAAGGTAACTTTGGATCTGTCGATGGCGATGCGCCAGCTGCTATGCGTTATACCGAAGTGCGAATGTCCAAATTGGCTCATGCGTTACTTGCGGATTTAGATAAAGAAACAGTTGATTTTAGCCCCAACTACGATGAAACAGAATTTGCACCAGTTGTATTGCCAGCAAGGGTCCCCAACTTACTGGTGAACGGTTCGTCAGGCATTGCAGTTGGAATGGCAACCAATATTCCACCTCATAATTTATCTGAAATCATTGATGCATGCATTGCTTTGATTCTAAATCCTGACTTAAGTATTGATGACATCATGGAGATTGTTCCAGGCCCTGATTTTCCAACGGCAGCCATCATTAATGGCCGTGCAGGTATCATCCAAGGCTATCGTACGGGTCGTGGTCGTGTCGTCATTCGCGCAAGAACTGAAATTGAAACAGATGAACAGTCTGGCAAACAAGCTATCATTATCAATGAGCTTCCTTACCAGGTGAACAAAGCGCGATTGGTGGAACGAATTGCAGAACTTGTGAGAGAAAAACGGCTTGAAGGGATCACAGGTCTTCGCGATGAATCAGATAAGCAAGGGATGAGGGTGGTGATTGAGCTTCGTCGCGGTGAAGTTGCTGAAGTGATGCTCAATAATTTGTATATTCATACTCAAATGCAAAATGTGTTTGGCATCAACATGGTCGCTTTAGTTGATGGGCAACCAAGAACACTAAATATCAAAGAAATTTTAGAACTATTCATTAAACATCGTCGAGAAGTGGTTACAAGACGCTGTATTTTTGAATTAAAGAAAGCACGTAACCGCGCCCATTTATTAGAAGGCTTAGGCATTGCTTTGGCCAATATCGATGAAATGATTGATTTGATAAAAAAATCACCGACTCCTCAAGATGCCAAAGATGCATTACTTGCCAAAATGTGGCAGCCCGGATTGGTCTTTACCATGTTACAAAAAGCAGGCGATGGCGCATCAAAACCAGATGATTTGCCGATGGGCTTAGGTCTGAGTGAAGAAGGGTATCGTTTATCCGCTATACAAGCGCAAGCTATTCTTGATCTTCGTTTACATCGATTGACTGCATTGGAACAAGACAAGATTTTGAATGAATTTGAACAGTTGCTCGATGTCATTAAGGATTTACTTGATATTTTGTCATCGCCTAATCGTTTGATGCAAGTGATTCGTGAAGAACTACAAGAAATCAAAGCACAATTTGGGGATGCGAGACGAACAGAAATCACTGCTTCTCAAGAAGATTTAACCATTGAAGATTTGATCACAGAAGAAGATGTAGTGGTCACGCTATCTCATCAAGGGTATGTCAAGTACCAACCCATTTCAGCGTATCAAGCCCAACGACGAGGCGGGAAAGGCAAGTCAGCCACTCATGTCAAAGATGAGGACTTTGTGGAGCGCTTGATCATTGCCAACACCCACGATACGTTATTGTGTTTTTCTAATCACGGTAAATTATATTGGCTTAAGGCATATCAGCTACCTTTGGCCAGTCGTATTTCAAGGGGTAAACCCATTATCAACATTTTGCCACTGGCCGAAAATGAAGCAATCACGGCCATGTTACCTGTGCGGCAATATGAAGAAGGCTTTTTTGTCTTTATGGCCACGAAATTTGGCACAGTGAAGAAAGTACCTTTGAACGCATTCAGCCGACCACGAAGCAGCGGCATTATTGCAGTTGATTTGGATGAAGGGGATAGGCTTGTGGGTGTTGATATTACCGATGCCAGCAAAGATATCATGTTGTTTTCAGATGCAGGTAAAGTCATCCGATTTGATGAAAATCTTGTACGACCTATGGGACGTACAGCACGAGGAGTACGAGGCATTCGTCTTGCTGAAGGACAGTCTGTTATTTCATTGGTTGTGGTAAACCCAGGTGGCACTATTTTAACTGCCACCGAATTTGGCTATGGCAAGAGAACGGATATAGAGGAATATCGCATCACAGGACGTGGTGGTCAAGGTGTGATCTCCATCCAAGTCAATGAGCGTAATGGCAGAGTCGTTCGCGCACTTCAAGTGGTTGATACAGATGAAGCCATGTTAATTACCGATCAAGGCACATTGGTGCGCTTTAAGGTGAATGAGCTTTCTATTATTGGTCGAAATACCCAGGGTGTACGGCTGATTAATGTTGCCGCTGGTGAACAAGTCGTTGGTATGCAACGGATAGAAGAAATTCATGATGAGGATGATTTAGCAGAACTCAGTGATGATGAGAGCGTATAATTTTGGTGCAGGTCCTGCGACATTGCCTCTGCCTATTCTCATTGAGGTCCAAGAAGAACTGTTAAATTGGCAAGGTCTTGGTATGTCTGTGATGGAAATTGGGCATCGTACGCGACCGATTCAACATTTAATGGAAGAACTGGAAACGGAATTTAGAGAAATACTGTCTATTCCAAAGCAGTATCACGTTATATTTTTGGGGGGCGCGGCACGTACCCAATTTGCGATGATCCCTATGAATCTTCTTAGTGAGCAAGAAACAGCAGGATATTGCATCTCAGGTCTTTGGTCTTCAATGGCTTATGAAGAGGCTCTTAAAATAAAACACGCTTATGTTGTTGCAAGCTCTGAGGCTCAGGGGTTTACTCATGCTCCTCTCTGTCACTCCTTAGAATGGGCAAACAATACGTCTTATATCTATTATGTCCCAAACGAGACAGTGAATGGGGTTCGTTTTAGTCAGCCGCCTAAAACAAAGGACATTCCTTTGGTGGCTGATATGACGTCATGTTTGTTGTCTGAACCCATCAATATCGAAGACTATGGTTTGATTTTTGCTGGTGCTCAAAAAAATATCGCCATAGCAGGGTTGACCATGGTGATTATTCGATCTGATCTCATCAATCACTCCACTCATTCGCACATCCCTACGATGCTTGATTATAAAACCCATATTGAACATCACTCCGTATATGCAACCCCTCCTGTCTTTAATTGTTACATTGCCTTAAAAATGATGAAATGGATCAAAGCGCAAGGGGGAGTAAACGCACTTTACCAAATGAACTTAAAAAAAGCTGATGCCTTATATCAATATATCGATTCATCACCGTTCTATTCTTGTAGCGTACAAAAAGAATCACGATCTCTCATGAATGTATGCTTTACCATGAAGCGACAAGACCTGATAGAGACATTCATTACGAGAGCTCAACAAAATGGACTCTCTGCGTTGCAAGGACATCGCACTGTGGGGGGACTACGTGCTAGTTTATATAATGCAATGCCTTTAGAAGGCGTCATGACCCTTATTCAATTTATGCAAGATTTTTCTCTGGAATTTCTATGACAACTTCGCACTATGTGAGTCGACCATCCACCCAATTAAAAGGGGAAATGACTGTACCTGGGGATAAGTCGATTTCTCATCGAGCTATCATTTTAGGCTCGATTGCAACGGGAACGACCACCATCAATGGGTTTTTAGATGGTGAAGATTGCATGGCAACCTTGCGTGCATTTCAATCAATGGGCGTGAAGATTGAAGGTCCCGTATCTCAGCATGTTGTGGTTCATGGAGTGGGTAAATATGGCTTAAAAAAACCAAACAAGGTGATTGATTGTGGCAATTCAGGCACAAGCATACGCCTTTTGGCGGGCTTACTAGCCGCCCAGACTTTTGATAGTGAGTTGACCGGTGATAGTAGCCTTATCACAAGACCCATGGAGCGCGTGAGTCGCCCCTTACACCAGATGGGCGCTTTGGTGCTCACTGCTCAAGGTACCCCCCCCTTACA
>DAHWEW010000198.1:0-4472 GCA_027326225.1 Legionellaceae bacterium | reverse complement strand
ATTGAGTTCTTTTGTACCAATTGGCGTTGGTGCATTGGTTAATAAACAAGAAGCAGTTTGTGTCTTTGGAAAAGCAATCACATCACGAATAGAGGCAGATGCTGTCAACAACATGGCTAGCCTATCTATCCCTAGTGCTATGCCACCATGAGGTGGACAACCATATTGGAGGGCTTCCAGTAGAAATCCAAACTTATCTTTGGCTTCTTGCTCACCAATCCCCAAGAGTTTAAACACAGCAGTCTGTAAGTCTGGCTGATGAATACGAATCGAGCCCCCTCCAATTTCATAGCCATTGATGACAATATCATAAGCTTTGGCAAGAGCGGTATCTGGTTTATCTAGAAGAGTGTCTATCGATAAATCCTTAGGAGAAGAGAAAGGATGATGCATGGCTTGTAACGCTTTGCTATTGCCATCCACTTCAAACATCGGCCAATCAACAACCCATAAGAGCTGCCAACCAGGAGATAATAAATGGCAATCATGCCCAAGTTTGACTCTTAAAGCACCCATGGATTCATTGACTACTTTTTTCTTGTCAGCACCAAAGAAAACCACATCCCCTGTTTTAGCATTCACACGGTCAAGAATAGCAAAAATGGTTTTTTCATCAAGAAACTTGAGAATAGGAGATTGCAAGCCTTGCAAACCTTGTTGTCTGTCATTGACTTTGATATAAGCCAACCCTTTGGCCCCATAAATCCCAACGAAAGACACATACCCATCTAATTCTTTACGAGTTAAATGACATCCATCAGGCAATTTCAAAGCCACCACTCGACCATCTTTGTCATTTGCTGCATTCGAAAATACCTGAAAAGAGGTGTGAGTCACCAAATCTTCAATATCCACGAGCTCTAAAGGATTACGTAAATCAGGCTTGTCGCTACCAAATCGGCGCATGGCTTCTGAATAAGTCATACGAGGTAAAGGATCAGGTATTTGCACTTGTAGCAGTTCCAAAAATATCGTCTTTAACATACCTTCAATGAGCGATAAGATGTGTTCTTCATCTATAAAAGACATTTCAATATCAAGCTGAGTGAATTCTGGCTGTCTATCCGCTCGTAAATCTTCATCACGAAAGCAGCGAACAATTTGATAATACTTATCAAAACCAGACATCATCAATAACTGCTTAAACAATTGTGGCGATTGAGGCAGTGCATAAAACTGGCCAGGATGCACTCGAGATGGAACCAAATAATCGCGTGCCCCTTCTGGAGTGGCTTTGGTCAACATGGGTGTTTCAAGATCCACAAAACCTTTCTGATTCAAATAACCACGAATCGTCTGGTTCAGACGATGACGCAAAGTTAAGTTCTCTTGCATCTCTTTACGACGTAAATCAAGATAACGATAACGATATCGTAAATCTTCATTGACTGACTGGTGTTCGTCAGGAAGAAAAGGCGGGGTTTCAGACTTGTTTAAAATATCAAGGGCTGTGCCAACCACCTCGATCTGGCCGGTAGCCATCTTTTCATTAACCATTCCACTAGGACGATGTCTCACGGTCCCTGTCACTCGCACCACAAATTCGTGCCTCAGCTTTTCAGCAAGCAAAAACACATCTTTGCGTTCTGGCTCATAAACCACCTGTACCAGTCCCGAACTATCTCGAATATCAAGAAAAATAACGCCACCATGGTCACGGCGATTATGCACCCATCCACACACAGTAACTGTGTTGTTGAGCATCAGTTCGTTGACTTCTGTACAATAGTGTGACCTCATAAGACCGCCTTAAGATTTACGTTTTGCCAATGAGCTAGGATGACCTGGCTTCATCATCCCCAAAGAAATAATAAATTTTAATGCCTCATCAATTGTCATTGATAACTCAATCACAGAAGACTTAGGAACCATCATCAAAAATCCCGACGTAGGATTAGGCGTTGTTGGGATAAAAATAGACAGCATCTCTTCTGTCATATGTTTAGCCATTAAAGCATCCGCCACTCCTGTTTGAAAAGCAATACTCCATACACCCTGCCTCGGATATTCTACCAACAACACTTTGCGAAAAGCTTGGCTGTTTGTTGCCAAAACAGTTTGAATCATTTGTTTGCTGCCATTATAGATCGTTCTCACCAGAGGAATTTTATCGAGAAGGGCTTCACTCCAAATAACCAATCTTTGTCCTAAGATATTAGTGGCAATCAATCCTGTCACCAACAGCAATACCAAAGACAAAATGACCCCAAAGCCTGGTAAACGCATGCCAAACAATTGTTCCGGTTGATACGCTACTGGCAAAAGAGAGATGGTTTGGTCCAGTAAATCCACAATAAATCGTAAAATCACAAATGTGGCTAAAATAGGCAGCCAAACCACTAAACCGGCCAATAAATATCTACGAACGGATACACTTTTCAATTACTCTCACCTTTTTTGGTTTCACTGGCTGTGGTTTTTGATTCAGCTGGTTTTTTTTCACTTGCAGCAGACTCTGATGATGCAGGCGTATCCGCTTTGGTTTCTTTTTTAGGTTTGTTTTTAAAATCAGTGGCATACCACCCTGTCCCCTTTAATTGAAACCCAGCAGCGGAAACCAATCGCGTAGCTGTGTTTTTAGAGCACTGTGGGCATTTTTTTTCTGGAACATCAGATATTTTTTGCAACACCTCAAATTGATGATGGCAACTTGTACACTCATACTCATAAATTGGCATCAAAAACACTCCATGAACGGGTCAAACATTTTGGATAAAATAAAGACAACAATAGGTTTATGGATTATAACCAACTACTTCCCCGGGGACAACAGACGCTTTCTTTAATTCACGTATTGATTCATTTTAATCAAATCAAAAGTATAAAAATTTTTTCTTATTACACGATGAGCAACTTTTCCGAGAACACTTTCGTGAACGTTACTGTTTGTGTTTGCGTCTTTTTAATTCAAACGATTCCAACCCGACTTTATCGAGTTCCCCTGTTTCCGAATGCCCGCGGTCTTCGCCGTGGGCATTCGGAAACAGGGGAAATTTTCTCAAATCGATTCCAAATGATTCAAATTGCAAGCGTAAAGGGGCATTAATATGGCTTTACCACCACTTCTGTACCAATGTGAACAAAGTTTTGATTAAGCCACTTGGCATCGCCAGGAACCACTCGGATACAACCATGACTCGCATTTCGGTTAGGCACATCTGGTGAGCCATGAATGGCATAATAATGGCTAAAAAACATGCAATAAGGCATAGGAGCCCCACCTTTGCCTACAGGATATCGACTCGAATGACAGCCTGGGCCACTTTTTGCTATGACATGATAAGTCCCAGTTGGGGTTCTGCATGAACGGTGGATATCAGGACAATATCCACGCCCCCCTGAACCATGCCCTGAACGCACAACCTTTCCATTTGAATTGATGGCTTGCCATTGCAACGTTCTTGGACTGAATACAAATTTATTATTATCAGCATAGTTTAAATAAGAAATAGATTTTCCAACAGAAGTCTCCGGATTAGTCGATGCCAACCCTATGTTGGGAAAAGCTAAGATACTAGAATAAAAAAGAATCCAAAATGAGCGAAAAATCACATGTTTATGATAGTCTTCCATGATAATGTCCAATATTTGTAAATCTCCACAATCCTAAATATAGTACAAATATAAATCATATCAAGTTTTTTTTATTCAATTTTTTATTCTAAAACTTTGCTATCAATCATTTTAGCTTCTGTGATACACATTCATACCATGATTGAAAACATCAATGAGATTCGCATGAGGTGCAATCATTGAATTTCCTGAAAAAAAGGCATAGCTTGCTTGTATAGCACGCACTGAATTACACGTGTCAGCTAGACGATTCCATGTGTTGGGAGCTATGGCTTCAAACGCATGAATCGCTGCATCTGGAATAAACTCTATCGCAGCTGCCTCTGGATCTGTCATATACCGCCACATCACCATACCGGCAATAAGCGCATTGTATCCACGATATAAAGTCCCCCAGGTTAAAAGATTGTACATGGTTACATTGGGCTTTGGTTCAGTTGTTCCTTTCATATGTTTAGCTCCTATCTCAACAAACTCTATTTACTCTTCTCAGAAAAACGATCAATTCCTGATTTTTTTACTAAAAACGCTATAAACTCATCGTGTTTGGCTAACTCTTCATCTGTTGCAAAATAAACAGGTGACTGGCTGGTGAGGGCAGTTGGCGAGACATCCGTTTTGCTTTCTGGACTTCCATGAGTCACTTCATCCATGAATAAATGTGTCTGGCCGCCCGTCATGGCCAAATAAACCCGGGCTAATAGTTCCGCATCTAATAGCGCACCATGCAATTGTCGTTTTTTGTTATCGACATCGTATCGTTTACACAATGCATCAAGATTATTTCGTTGGCCAGGATGTTTTTCTCTGGCAAAGACCAACGTATCAAAAATCTGGCAGTAAGATTCTAATGCTCTTGACCAGGACATCAGCCTTAATTCAGCATTCAAAAAAGCAAC
>DAHWEW010000197.1:0-4490 GCA_027326225.1 Legionellaceae bacterium | reverse complement strand
ACAACCCCTCATCCGCCCTGCGGGCACCTTCTCCCCATGCCTGGGGAGAAGGGAAATAAGGAAGAAGTTCTTTGGGAACAGCGTGAGGGATCTCCTGATATTTTGGAAATGTCTCGCAAAGTTCCCAAAGAGGCCGGGATGCTCAACATGACGAACATCTTTAAGAGCCTCAGAGGGATGAAGATGCAGAAGGCATTTTTCATCTGATCATTGATAAAGTCAATGTCATGCCAAACAAGCTTGGGCCTCAGTGAGAAGACATAATATCTTTTCACAGCTTCTGGCAAGAGAAACAGCCGCAATGTCAAACACTTCTTTTTGCATAAGAGCCACAGGGGGTAACTCTTTTAAGTTTCTTTTGATTCCTTCAAGAGATGCTAACAGGGTTACGGGTATGTTTTGCTGTTGTTTGTCTGCGTCCTTAATTTTTTCTTCTATGGCCATTTTTTCTGCCATGAAACTTTGATAATCAGAAAATTGTTTTGGAGTTAGCGATTCTGGAGCAATCAGAAAAACTTTCACCCCTGCAGACGCTCCATCCTCTGTTGACAACACTGTATATCCTCTATGATTAAAACCAACTTGTAATGGCAGAGCTTGTGTTTTGATAGCTTCTGCACCTAAAAAAGCCATCATACCCACAACGTCTGCAACAATGACTTGTTGTCCACCGGAAGTCATGTTGCACCATTTTTTTAATTTTCTATGAATACCATCTTTTTCTTTCGCTTGTTTGTCGAGATCTTGTATGTGATCAAATGACAAATGACTGAGAATGAGATCTTGCCTTTCCTTTGTCCAGTTGCTTGAATATGTTTCTATGATAATCCTCTTAGACGCATGATCTTTTGCAAAACGCGCCACTTTTTCAGGATCTGATCCTAATTGTTGGGCATTCCAATTCTTGATCAACAATGCTAACGAACGACCAAAAGGAGTTTTTTCCAAGTGCTCAAAAATTCCTGGAAATTTATCTTCATTATATGAATTGGTACTGCCTGAAGCAAAATAAGACTCAAAATAATACACTTCTCTCCATGTGCTCATAAAAGAAAAAATAGCTCTTTTAACGGCCTCTACTGCCTTGCCCACCTCTGCTTTTTTGGCTTTGTCTACGAGAGCACTCGCCGTTTTCATATCCTGACCTTTTGCTCTTTCAACCTCTGTGATAAGTGCTGCAAATAGGGTTTCATCTTGCGTTTTTGCCCGTTCTAACTCAGCCATCAATGCGCCAAAATGGGCATCTTTACCTTGATCCTTTGCTTTTTCTGCTTTAGACAAAATCAAATCAAAAGGTGCTTGGACTCTTTCTTCTGCTTCGTTCATCAACGTTCGAATGTTAAAGCTAAAGGTTCCTGAATAGATAGCGCGCTTTAACAAACCCGGCCCTTCCTTTTGAGCACATAAATCTATGAATTCACGAGGGGGCTTAGTACCAATGACAAATGTCTCTGGACTTCCTGAGAACACTGTATTCAATTTTTCTAAAGCATGGATATGCTCCAACTCTGTCGAACCATCCCCAAAACCTTCTGCGGCTAATCGCAAAGAAACAGCCTCTTTGCTTTCAAATAATTCAACCCCATCCAACTCAAATACTTTTGACGAACCATATCCTTGGATGAAATCAATCTTAATGTTCTCTTTTAAGTAGCCTTGCTTTTGTAACAAAGCAACAAGTTCTTGCATACGTAGTACTTTAATCCCTGAATGCCCTTCCCCAACTAAGAAAGTAAGCGTCATCTCAGCATCGTAGGTATCTAGCATTTCAACGAAGGGTATCAACCCATAAATATCATCAGGCTCCATGTCTAATGAATAGATCACAGATGGCATGATGCCTCGCTTTATTTGATTATCTAAGTACTGCTTTAAGTTCATCATTACTCCTATGTAATATCTAAAAATAAGTTATCTATGGTTTGAAAGTTAACTTCACAGCATGTGAATCGCTGGGAAAGTGGGTTTCTTGTTTCAAATGATCGAGGCTTTTATAAAAATTAAATGTCCAACATCTGTCTTGATAACGATGAGCACCTAATCCCGAGGTTAAGCCCGCATCTCTCTCAATGAATCCTTTTTGCACCTTTGAATCAGCAATATTGACCAAAGCATGGATGTATTCAGGTGAGCTTGTTTTGATAAGACATAAACCTTCATTGAGATTAACTTCTGAAAAATCACAATCCATAATTTTGTTAAAAGGTGATTTTTTTATCGATTTGATTGTTTCTTCCACATCGCCTTTCTGTGTATTGAGTTCAATCACATATAATTTTCGTTTAACACAAAACATGACTCGAATATCTTTTTTATTTAAGGATGGATCATGTTTCAGAATAGCCCGAAGCAGTCGACTTTTTGCTTCTGACACTATTTCGTTTGGCACCAGTGATCGAACTAATATCTGAAACACCACTTGATGTTTTTCCTTAGGCTGATATTCCGAAACAAAATCAGTTACTTGATTTCCTAAAGCAATGACGTGTTCGGCTGTTGCCATACAGGAAACCGGTAAGGCTGGAGGATTGGCCAGACGCCGGATGATGGTCTTCATACTGTCTGAATCATGTAATTTTTCGACCATAGATGGATTAATATTAATCTCTTTTGTTGTGGCTATACCGATGGAAGAATACCCTGATTCTTTGGCTGTGTTGTATGGTGGTAGGTATTGATGTGTTTGTATGTGTTGATCAATTTTTTTTTGCATTTCGGGATCATGTATCTCTGATATCGTTCGATATCGCTCCTTATAATAATGTACTTCTTTTTTGTCGTGGGTATCTAACATTAAACAGTCACAAATAATCTACAGTAATTGCAAATATTATACAAAAAATGTGGCTATTGGCAACAGAATGGCTGTCAATAGAATGGCTGTCAATATGCGATGACTTAAGAGAGAGATTCTTTATCAAATTAGATCAAAGCGATATAAGCATATCCAAGCAACGCAACAATAGCTGGGAAAGCTTGAATCCAGAAAATTCGCTTAGAAAATGAAAACGCTCCGACAATACCAACGACAACAACAAAGAATAATAAAGAAATAATCAACGGCTGATTATTCAAATAAAGACCGAATAATAATCCCAATCCCAAACATAAATTATAAAAACCCTGATTAAATGCCAGCCCTTTCGTGCAATGAACCATCTCTTCACTTAAATTGAATATTTTCTTACCTTTATTTCCTGTGTAGAGAAAACTCTCAAGAATAAAGAAATAAATATGAAAAAAAACAATGAGAAGTATTAAGAGCTGCAGAATAATCATGAAATAAACTCCTTTTTGATGCACCATAAAATGGAAAAAAATCATTCCTCTTCAATCACAAATGTTGTTCAATGAAAACACAAAGTGCGTACAGAAACACAACTTATAGGTTAGAATGAACAAAATTTCAGAATAGTCTAAGAGATGATAATACCATGCCTACCATTATTTGTGATGAAAATGCATCATTAGCAGCAGATCTAGAAACACACTTCAATTCGGATGCTTTTGGATACTATGGACAACCAAATAACTTCATGGATATACAAAGAACGAATTTTGTAATGCCCGTTCAAGTAAAAATAAAAAGAAACAATGTGACTCATATTAAATCGGACGATTTTCCAGGAAATGATGCAACTCAAACGATATTAGATAGTTTCACTCCTGAACAAACAAAAACACTGACTTCTGCCTTTAATATGGTTATTCCACACATCACATCAATCAGAGGGTAAAGATTAACATACGATAACGCCTTACTTTTGCATCACATAAACTCCCGGAGCAGATGCGAGCTTTGGCTTCAGATTTGGCGGCAAAACAAGCCTACGTGCACTATGGCTGACGAGCCAATCATGCCAAGCAACCCACCATGAGCCATCTTGCTTTATTGCCGTTTTTAACCATTTTTTTGGGCCTACATACACCATGTTTTTTTTGCTTTCCTGGATATAATAATAATGACCGTCATCATTAGGGGCACTAATAATTCCAGCATTATGTCCACCATTTGCCAATATAAAAGTGATATCTGTATGTTTCATCAGATGTATTTTATACACAGACTCCCAAGGAGCAATGTGATCCTTTTCAGTACCTACTGCGAATATAGGTAAATGAACATTTTTGAGTGCAACCACTTCCCCTTCGACTTTGAAACGGCCCTCAGCAAAATCATTATTCAGGAATAATTTTTCGAGATATTCAGTATGCATTTTGTAGGGCATACGTGTAGCGTCTGCATTCCACGCAAGCAAATCAATCATGCCTCGCTCCCTACCCGTCATATAATCATCAACCATTTTTGACCAAATCAGATCATAGGACCGAAGCATCTGGAAAGAGCCTGCCATTTGTTTGGGATCAAGATAACCTTTCTCCCACATGATATCTTCTAGATAAGTAATTTGGCTTTGATCAATGAATAAGGATAATTCGCCCGGTTCTTTGAAATCAGTCTGTGCGGCAAATAATGTGACGCTTTTAAG
>DAHWEW010000196.1:0-4503 GCA_027326225.1 Legionellaceae bacterium | reverse complement strand
GATATCTTCTGAAACTATCAGCACCACTCCTCGATAGGATTGATATCCAAATCACGCTACAACCCCTATCACTAGAAGAGCTCGTCACACCTCATCAAAACTCAAATCAAGAAAGTTCTAAAATAAGGACTTTGGTGCGTCAAACACGTCTTTTACAAAAAGAGCGCCAAGGTTGTATCAATACCAATTTGAGTCCGAAAGAGTGTGAAGTGGTCTCAAAGTTAGGCCAAAACGAACAATCATTTTTACAAGCAACGTTAAGCCAACTCAAGTTATCAGCACGAGCCTTCCATCGCCTATTAAAAGTAGCACGGACCATCGCTGACATGCGGTTTTCTGACAAAGTAGAGTTATCTGATTTACAATTTGCGTTGTCATTCAGACAAACCCTACAAGCACCACTCTAAAATAGCCATGCGCATAAAAATACCATTACGCACTTGCTGAAGAATATAAGATTCTGGACCATCTGCAACATCACTATCAATTTCTATGCCCCGATTGATAGGTCCAGGATGCATCACCATCACCTCTTTATGAGCATAAGCCAGATTTTTTTTGTTGATTGCATAATCCTCATGGTAACGCTTCAAATCAAGCTGTTCATCCCGTTGTAAGCGTTCTTGTTGTACCCTAAGACAAATCACCACATCAGCACCGGAAATGCCCTCTGCTAATGATGAAGTCACTCGCCCATAGAGAGGTTTCAATGGAAGCCATTGAGAAGGAGCAACCAAAGTTAAGTCACCAACGCCTAATAACGCAAAAATACTCTGCAAAGAATTAGCCACTCGGGAATGTCGGATATTACCAACAATGGCTATTTTCAGTTTATCGAGATTCGGTTTCTGTTCCAGGATAGTCATGAGATCAAGCATCGCCTGGCTCGGATGCTCATGTACCCCATCACCTGCATTGATGATACTCACTCCATCTCCACAGGCTTCTGCCAATAATTGTGGTAGCCCATCTTGTTTATGACGGGTCACAATAACCTTTACCCCCATGCCAGCTAGTGTTTTCACCGTATCAAAAATGGCCTCGCCCTTCGCTTCTGAGGAACTTTGCAAGTCTAGGTGAATCACGGGCATTGACAAATACTTAGCTGCAAGCTCGAAACTGACTCGGGTTCGTGTGCTATTTTCATAAAATAAATTGATCACAGAGCTTCTTGAAAACTGCGGATAAATCGTATTGTTTTTAAAAAACATGGCCCGTTCAATCAGCGCTCTAACATCTGATTGCGATAATTGGCTGATGGATAAAAAATGATTCATTATTGATTGCGTTCCTTAGATTTTTATGAGCTTGTTTTTAACCATTGTTCGAGGATGATACAAGCCGCGATGCTATCAACTTCAGCTTGCTTTATTTTACGATACCCCCCTCTACTAAACAAATAAGAACGTGCATCAACAGTAGATAAGCGCTCATCTACCAAATACACTGGCAGATCAAACCGTTTGCGCAATTGACGTGCAAATCCACGAGAGGCGCCTGTCGTATATTGTTCGCTATCATCAATACACGTGGGCAATCCTACGACCAGAGCTAAGGGCCTCCATTCATCAATTAATGTTTGAATGAGATCCCAATTAGGAATGCCTTGTTTTGCTGCTATCGTATTGAGCGGTGACGCACTGGCAGTCAATTGCTGACCAACGGCTACACCGATTCGTTTATAGCCGAAGTCAAATCCTAAGTAGACTCCTTCAGGCATGACCAGAATTTGAAGTGAGTTGTTCCATTTTTACCCCAATTGTCAAACCTGCATACTCCCAGCGTTGTTCAAAAGGGATATCATACAACAACTCGGATGTATAGGGGCAGACCAGCCAAACATCATTGATAACCTCTTGATCCAATTGATTTCCTTCCCAGCCAACATAACCCAAAGTAACCAAGGCATCTTTGGGACCACAATCTGTAGCAATAGCGCGAATGATATCATTGGAAGTCGTTATCGTCACACCTTCTTGAAGAGCAAGACTTGAACGCCAACCACCAAATGGACGATGGATAACAAACCCTCGTTCAGGTTGCAATGGTCCACCAAACAACAGAGGTAACCGATTATTTTCAACTCGAAGCGGCTCTATTTGTAACTGATCGAAAACCAAGCCTAGAGGAAATTGCATAGGTCGATTAATGATCAAACCAACCGTGCCTTGTGTGTGATGTTCACAAACATAAATCACTGACTTGGCAAAGATAGGATCATGGAGAGAAGGCATTGCTATCAACAAATGATTAGCAAGTGTTGAGTTTATCGCCATAAAAATTCCTCCTCTCGTCCTATGGGTTTTTCTATCCTTAATTTAATTATATACCAATACCAACAATGTGAATTGTTTTTTTTCTACCTGTTGTTTAATTTCTCATAAAATAACGTAGATGATGAGGATGAAGTCTATTACTGTACAATTTATATACTCTATTAAATTTATTGAGTTTTGTGATGCGACACAGTAAAGTACCATTCAAGATGAATGATTAAAGGTTGAGAAAACCATGCGATTTGTCGCGATGCTTTGGCTTTTTTTGATTTATGCAACCCCCATGTTCGCCGAACCACTGGATAGTGATACTCACCCTTCCTTTAATATCAAAAAGGCAAATCAACAATTTGATCACATTAATCTGCAGTTATCCGTTCAAAATTTAGACATAAATAATTTAGAAGCAGCCATCAACACACTAACCATATTGACCAGCAAAGCAGATAATTGCATAGACGATACACAAAAAACATTAACCAAACTCGATATGCTGGTGAAACAAGCCGATCTCAGTGGAGAAAATAAAACAACGGGTGCTGATCTCGTCTATTTGCATAACCAACAAAAGTTAGCGGCAGATAAACAATCACAGTGTCGATTATTTTCTATTCGAGCGAAAGAAGCGATTTCTGTTTATAAAATTGCTGTGGCAAAATTAATAAAAGCACAAACCTTTGCCCATAGTTCGTCATTGTGGACCATCATCAACCAATTGATCCTTGCCCCCCCTGAAACTAAGCTCATTGAGGCACTGACCACTCAAATTCCTGATGCTCTTCCACCCCTATTGTATTCCATCTTTTTTTTAGCATTTGCATGGATGAGCTCTTTCTTTATCTTAAAGAAAGTCAAAAAAAGTCAATTCTCTCGTCAATATTTACGATTTAGAGCCTTACATTCACGCCATCTGATGCTTCTCACAGCCCTGTTTGGTTCAGCCGGGCTATTTACTTACTTCATTTTGTTTTCCCAAGATTTATCTTCTTTCGATATTTCACTTGATTTTTCAGCGCTCTTATTTGGATATCTATCCTTATTTACATTGATCACATTCTTGTTTAAAACAAAAACAGTGAGGGCTGTTTTCTACTGGTATTCGCTTGATCCTCGATTTTTCCAATCTCTGTCTATTACGTCACTTAGTTTTTACATCACTTCTCTAATAGCTCAATCATTATCTAATCTTTTCAACACCAATAGTCCACTTTGGCAATTGTGCCAATCTCTTTTTCTTTGTATGACACTTGCTACATCCGTGTTCTTTGTTTACTATTTTTGTCATGAACACCCGCAGTTTAGTTCTATTAGACACCATCGTAAACTGATTCAACGTACAGTCGCCCTCTTAAGTATCCTTTGTGCACTTTGTGACACGTTAGGGTACCAAGCTCTAGCAGAACATTTGACTTATTCTGGCTTTATGACCTTTAGTGTTGTTTTTGCGATGCTCCTTATGACTCAGGGGATACATAAAGTGTATCTCATCTTAACAAGCCAACCCACAACGAAGGCAAAAGTCATCAAGTTTTTTGGATATAGAGCGGATCAAGTATTTACCGAATTTTTGATCTTAAAAACGGTAGCTCAACTGATTGTGATCGCGATTAGCATTTATCTCATTGGTGAAGAGTGGGAGTTTCTGAATAATTTTGTTGAGGGCATCTATGATCAAATTTTACATGGGGTTCATGTCCTTAATATGACGATTTATCCTACTCGAATCGTCTCCGGTGTGGTGGTTTTTTGCCTGCTTTACTTACTCTTTCAAGCGATATCAACTGCTATCAGTAGAAATCAACAATTTGAAAATGAAGAAGAAACACAGGTAGCAGTTGCGTCTATTCTGACATACATCGGCTTTAGTATCGCTTTGATCACAGGGCTTCTCATGGCAGGTTTTGATTTCACAGGGCTTGCCATCATAGCGGGTGCTTTGTCAGTAGGGATTGGTCTTGGCTTACAAAGTATCGTTAATAATTTTGTTTCAGGTATTATTTTGTTGATTGAAAAACCTATTCGTCCAGGTGATCGGATCAACGTGGATGACATTGAAGGATTTGTCAAGAAAATCAGGGTGCGCTCTACACAAATCACTACCCCTTCGCGCGAAGACATCATTGTCCCAAATTCTGATTTGATAACGCGCCGGGTTACGAATTATATGTTTAGCGATAAATTTGGCCGTATCAGTTGTGATTTGAATTTACTGTTTGGCAATCCTCCA
>DAHWEW010000195.1:0-4504 GCA_027326225.1 Legionellaceae bacterium | reverse complement strand
GATTTGGACTGAGGTTTAATTTAATTGCGGGAATTTACAACTATGAACTGAATACGTAGGGTTTGGAAAGAACTCTAATCAAGCGATCCCAGATTTTCACGAGCCATGGTTAAAATATCCTGGGCAGCATCGATGCCAATATATTTTTTAATGGCATGTTGTGCCAGAATGGGCACTATGGTACTTGAATCGCCACAACCCACATCAACAAAAGAAAAGGTTTGGCCATTCATTGTCGTCCTGAGAAGCTCTTGTAAAGCAGATAACATTTCGCGATGAAACAAGGTATTGTTTCGAACGTGTCTTAAGTATCTCTGCCAGTTTTCGTTGAAGTATAAGCTTGCACGATTGGTGTTTGATGGAATGGATTCTTTCATGGGTGGCCTCATGTCTCGCAGTATGTGATGTGACACTCACATGGTACAATTAGGAATGATATTAGCGCAATAGGTAATCATCATGGTGATTTATGAAGTCAACCTTACCATTGATCAAGAGATTTATTCCCAGTTCGTGCTTTGGTTAAATACACATGTGAAAGAGATGCTTCATTTTCCAGGATTCATTCAAGCTTCTTTTTTGCAACCAGAAGAAAACCGCTCACTTCAAGAATCTTTAACAATTCAATATCTGTTACAGAGCCGAGCTGATCTAGAACACTACCTAACCGAATTTGCACCTAAAATGCGAGAAGAGGGAGTGAAGCGCTTCAAAGATAAATTTTCCATAACCAGGCGGGTTTTTTCCGTTCAAAAAATTGTCAAGAACCCTTGGGAGAATGGCAGTTTTTAAATTTCTTCTGACTACCACAAGGGCAGGGCGCATTGCGAGGAACAGTGGTTGGGGTATGGGGGATTTGTTCTCCATCTACATAATACCAATGCTCATTTTTCAATTGAAATTCACTGATCTCATGAATAGTCTTGATCAAATGATGGTCTAAGTAGTTTGCCATGAATTCTACAAATCCAGTTTGTTCATCTTTTTGATAACTGTTCATGACTTTTAGTCCTAACCACAGGACTGACTTTGACCAACGTTCTGCTTCGGTCTCATTAAATCCAATGAGAGGTTTACCTTGCATGGTTTTTTTAATGTAATCAATATTCGATAAAGTATAAGCACTAAAGCGTGATCGCATTAATGCTTCAGCGGTTTGGGGCGGAGCCTGACCACTTATGTACACATGACAACAAGCAAGATAATTCAGAGTTGAACCACAAGGACATTTTATAAATTGCATACTGATTCCAGCACAGGTTAATGAATCGTTTTAATTTGTTATGGCGCTGCTTGAGGTGCTGAAGTAACTTCGAAAGTTGGATTGTACGACAACACCAGCACTTCCTCCAAATAAGGAAGCAACCGGATGAAATTCTTGGAGCTACTTTGCGCTCTGCCTGTTCATTTTACAAATCAATGTTTGGTAACACGTGCTATTTCATAGGTTGCTGCTTGGTTGAATGCGATTTTTTTAACAATTCAATCACTTCGTTATCTGAGGTTTGAGAAAAGTTCTCGTACCAAAGACCCACGGCATGAAATGGTGTCGGTTTCAATGGACAAATGATCTTATCGACTAATTTAGCCATGTCTTCATAAGTTTCTCGAGCAGCAACGGGGACAGCGATAATAATGGAACTTGGTTTAAATCGCTTCAAAGCTTTTATAGCGGCCTTAATGGTGGAGCCCGTAGCGATCCCATCATCAATCAAGATAACTGTTTTATCTAGTAATTGAGGAAAGGGACGATTCCCTCTATACAACTGTTCACGACGCAATAATTCTTTTTGTTCTGACTCAACAACTTGATGAATAGCTGCTTGATCGATGTGTAATTGATCCATCAATGGTTCATTAAACATAACAATACCGCCCGCAGCAAGTGCCCCCATAGCCAGTTCTTCATGTCCTGGGACGCCTAATTTTCGAACAATAAACACATCGAGAGGGATAGAAAGTGCCTTGGCTACCTCATAGGCTACAGGAACGCCACCACGGGGCAGTGCAAGTACGATCACATTTGATTGATGAGCATACTCTTTTAGGTGGTTGGCTAACACAATCCCTGCATCATGTCTATCTATATACTTATCCATCAGCGCTCAATCCATGAGTCATACGAATCCACTTGAGATCCCATTCGCGTGGGCCAAAATAAGAGTCTGGGAAATCACCAAAATATGATGATATGGATAAATTTCATTGTTTACAAGATGGTTCATTTCTCTAAAAAGGTTCTCATTCGACTTGGCCCTTTGTTTTCAGATTAAAGAAGAACCATAACTGCTCTGATATGTCGGACACCTTGTCAACAGATCTTATCGTCATAGAATTTATAATTATTTTTGCCATGTTTTTTGACATAATACATAGCAACGTCAGCGTGGTCTATCAGTGATGATGCACTGTATTTTGGAAATAAAGAAATACCAATGCTAAGGGTCACCATGAGGTTTATATTATTAATTAAAAACCCTTTTGCAATTTCGCTCAGCAATTTCTTTACTATGCTAATCACATCTTGTTTTTTTCTAATCTCCGTAAGAAGCAGTGCAAATTCATCTCCACCAAGCCTAGCTAGTGAATCGAGAGCACGCAGCGACTTTTGTATTCTTTTAGCCACTGCACATAATAGCTGATCACCTATGATATGGCCGTATTGATCATTCACTTCCTTAAAGTCATCAAGATCAATAAAACAGACGGCCATAAGACCTTTTTGTCTTTTTGTTAACGCAACAGCTTGATTGACTCGATCTTCGAAAATAGTTCGATTAATTAATCCAGTTAAAGGATCATGTTCTGCAAGATGTTTTAATTTTTGTTCGAGTATTTTTTCTTTTGTGATATCTCTAATGGCAGCAATGACCAGTAAGCCCTCTTCTGATTCAATAGGACTTAAACTAATTTCTACAGGAAATTCATGACCATCTTTGTGTTGACCAACTAAATCTAGTCCTGTGCCCATTGGTCTGAGCTTCGGTTTCTCATAATACTGCCGACGATACTTTACATGTTGAGTTTGATATCGAGACGGCAATAAAAATTCTACTTTTTGTCCAATAATCTCTTGAAGCGTGTAGCCAAATATTTTTTCAGCCACTGAATTGGCGAATGTAATTTGACCTTCTTTGTTGCTGATGATGAGACAGTCTGGTATTCCCTGCAATAAGGCATTTAATTTTTCTTTTGTCTTCTGAAGAGATGATTCGGTATTTTTCCTTTCAGTAATATCTTTAACTAACCCCAATGCATATTTACATCCATCCAAAGTTAGAAGTTCTGAAAACACTTCAATCCAACGAAGACTTGAATCATTCGCACGATAAATTCTGCATTGAAATTCCCAAGATAAGCCTTTTGAAAGAGCATCTTTAATGATGTGTTCTACTCGTGCCACATCATCTGGATGCACGTGACTTAGGAATGTTTCATATGTCCATTTAGGCACCACTGTTGGATAACCAAAAATCTGACTATGTAACAAGGATTGCTCAGCGATATTGGTTTCCAGATTTAACTTCCAAAATCCTAATTTGAATGCATTTAAGCCAAACTCTAATTCTATTCGCTTATTTTCTTGTAAGGCTAACTTCTCACGTTCGAGTTGTTGTGCATTTTGGTAGTATTTTTCTGTTCTCTTGTTTAATTTAATAATGGCTATAAATGCGAATATCAAAAATAAATAGCTGATCACTCTGGTTGAGATGATGATCTCATCAAGATGTGCTACCCAATGAGTTGCAATGGTCCATTTTCTGAGTTCATTAGCCACTATCATATCGCCAATGATGAGTATCATAAAGCCCATCATAAATATAAGAAAAATGAGCCTCATCCCTCTAAGTTTTTCTGATTTCATGAGTTTCCTTGTGATGCTCGTCTGCTTTGGTTTGTTAATACTTATCCTTCCCATCTTGCTTTCGTGACATGTTAGATTTGGCTCTGACTCATAGTTAAGTGATTCTCTAAGTATTAATTTATCTTAAAATTGCCCCAATGCAAAAGTTTCTCAGTTGTCAATGTGGAAATCTTAATCAACAGAAATAAGACGGCACGTATGGGTTCAATGGTTTTTTATCCAGAACAGAGAGAGGCTCTATTTCATATTGGATGGTAGCTTAATTGTTTTCCCTGCCACCATAAAATTTCCTTTTCCAAAATGATGGATTGTACGCGGGTATTTGTTAGAAGGATTAATCCATGCCCTTAAGGCTTCAAGAATAAAAAAACCATATTGAGACACCATTTCTGTGTTGATAACTTTGCATTCAATATTCGGATAACATTCGTTAACAAGAGGCGCTTGTACAAAAGTAGCTGTAGTAGGGGTTAAATTAAAAAGTTTAAACTTATCTATTTTTTCTCCAGATGTATTTCCACATCCTACTACTTGTTCAGCCATTTCTACAGTGGGAATATTGATGACGCATTCTTTGGTAACTTGCAATATGTTGTAGGTATAATCTTTGTCGCTAATCACGCAACCTATTAAGGGTGG
>DAHWEW010000194.1:0-4509 GCA_027326225.1 Legionellaceae bacterium | reverse complement strand
CTTTGCCTGCTACCATCGAGGGTAATCGTGAATTACTTTCTTGGATTCGTGGTGAACGTCAATGGTACGATGAGAATGAGCAACGTCATCGAGCTGTGAAACTCCTCGATTTTGATAGACCGGAAGCCAACACTTTTCATGTCACTTGGGAATGGAAGATCAAACCGCACGCTCGTAAAGGCAATCGAGCCGATGTGATGTATGTAATCAATGGGATTCCCGTTTGTATTGTTGAACACAAGCATCCGAAAGATGGCGATGCACTTGAACGAGCTGTGAAGCAGCTCCGCAGATATGAACTGGAAACGCCTGAGTTGATTGCAACTCCTCAGTTATTCAACGTCACCCATTTACTCGATTACTGGTACGGAGTCACATGGAATGTAAACCGGAGAGACATGGCTCGCTGGAAGCAGAAGAAAGATGAGACCTACCGCTTTGCTGTTCAGTCTTTCTTTGAACGCACTGATTTCTTACGCACACTTCAGCACTGGATTTTATTTTACGTTCAAGATGGTGAAACTCGTAAATCTGTTCTTCGCCAACACCAGCAACGTGCAATTGATTCCGTTCTCGGCCGATGTTTAGACCCTCAAAAACATCGCGGTCTGATTTGGCACACGCAAGGATCGGGAAAGACTTTTACATTGCTTACTTCTGCACGACTCATTCTGGAAGACAAAACTCGTTTCTCCAATGCAACCGTCATTCTGGTTGTGGATCGTACCGAGCTTGAAGGTCAGCTAAAGGGTTGGGTTGAAAGACTACTCGGAGAAATGCAACAGCAAGACATCGCGGTAAAACGAGCCAACAGTAAAAATGAACTGCAAGACCTGCTAGATCGTGATTTCCGTGGTCTCATTATCTCAATGATCCACAAGTTTGAAGCAATTAAAGAAAATAGCTGCGTAAGAAGTAACGTGTACGTTTTTATCGATGAAGCCCACAGGTCAGTAGCAAAAGACTTGGGCACTTATCTCATGGCAGCCGTACCTAAATCCACCATCATTGGATTCACTGGGACGCCGATTGCTAAAACTGCTCAGGGTGAAGGAACGTTTAAAATCTTCGGAGCAGAAGATGATCAGGGCTACCTTGATAAGTATTCCATCGCTGAATCCATTGAAGATGAAACAACGTTACCAATTAAACACGTTATGGCTCCAAGTGACATGACGATTCCAACCGAGCAACTGGACAAAGAATTCTTTGCGCTGGCAGATAGCGAAGGTATCACTGACATCGAAGAACTTAACCGAGTACTGGATCGTGCCGTTGGCATTCGTACATTCCTCACCGCAGATGATCGTGTTGAAAAGGTAGCCCAGTTTGTCGCAGAGCACTTCAAAGATAATGTCATGCCGCTGGGCTATAAGGCGTTCTTAGTGGCCGTGAACCGTGAGGCTTGTGCAAAGTACAAAGTCGCTCTCGATAAACATCTTCCCAAAGAATGGTCTGAAGCGATTTACACTTCTAACCCCAATGACTCAATTGATCGTCCACTAGTGGCGAAGTTGCAGCTAACCGATGAGCGAGAAGAAGATGTGCGGGTTCTTTTCAAGAAAGCAAATAAAGAACCTAAGATTTTGATTGTCACCGATAAACTTCTCACGGGCTACGACGCTCCACCTTTGTATTGCCTTTATCTTGATAAGCCCATGCGTGACCACGTTCTACTTCAAGCGATTGCACGGGTGAATCGTCCTTATGTGGATACTCAAGGCATTCAGAAAAAAGTCGGATTGGTGTTGGACTTCGTGGGCGTGCTTCGTGAATTAAAGAAAGCGCTCCACTTTGATTCATCGGACGTAAGTGGCGTGATTGAAGACCTTGATATTCTACTCAAAGATTTTCAGGTGAAGATTGAAGCTGCATCCAAGACTTACCTCATGGCTGACGCTGGACCTGCTGACGAAAAGCTGGAGAAAATGGTTTACGGCAAGTTTCTTGACCCAGCCGAAAGAAAAACCTTCTTTGAAGTTTACAAAGAGATCGAATCTCTCTGGGAAATTCTCTCTCCCGCAGCAGAGCTACGCCCGTACATTGATACCTTCAGGCATCTTGCCACTTTGTATGCGGCTGTCAGAAATGCTTACGCTGAAAAAGTAGGTTTTGTGGCTGACCTCGCTTACAAAACACGTCAGCTCATTGAGCAAAACGCTATTCAAAGCGGCTTGGGTCGTCTCACTAAAACCGTGACTTTTGATGCTCGCACTTTGGAGTCACTACGGAAAGATTCGGGCTCGGACGAGGGCAAGGTCTTTAATTTGGTTCGTGGGCTTCAAAAAGAAATCGACGACGATCCGAATACTGCACCAATCTTGCAACCACTCAAAGAACGAGCTGAACGCATCATCAAAGACCTTGAAGATCGCAAAACCACAGGTCTTGCAGCGATGGATGTGTTAGCTAAACTTGCAGCAGAAAAAGAAGCTGCGATGAATGAAGCAAAAATAAGCGGTCTTTCTAACAAAGCCTTTTCTGTTTTTTGGATGCTTCATGAAGACAAAGCGCTCAAAGATGCTAATGTGGATGTCAAAGAACTTTCAAAAGAAGCTGAAATGCTGCTTGCTCGTTTTGCTAATGCTGCTGTGAACGTGGATGAAGAGCGTCGCTTAAGAGCAGGGCTCTATCGTCCGTTGCTAAAAGTTTCAAAAGAAGATCGAGCAAGAATAGTCGATTTGGTAATTAAAATTCTTCTAGGAGAGAATAATTAATGCCATCTAATTACCCAGCACAGGATTTGCGACGAAAAGTTTATGTGTGGGCAATGAAGCTTAAGGTGAATCCAAAAGACATTCGCATTCAGCCCTTGCAGGGAAAGTGGGGGACCTGCTCGTCGGATGGTATCGTTACATTTACGTCTGATCTTTTAGATCAAGACGAAGGTTTTCAGGATTTTGTGGTCGTGCATGAGCTCATCCATCTAAAGGTGCAAAATCACAGTAAATTATTTACAAGCCTTCTTGCTACTCATGTCCCCAATTACAAAATTTTTGAGGAACAGTGGCTAAAAGGCACGCTGTGAGCGAGTTGTAGTTTTGCTGGGAGTTAATTTGATTTATTGGGTTTGTAAACATAGAAATTACTAGCTTCACCGCCGCTCAGGCGGCATATCTTTGTTAAAAATAACTTTGCTGATAATAATTTTGTTTATGATTTTAAATCATATGGAGATTGATTTTTAAGTTACACATAATGTATATTTCTTTCCGTCAACATATTATATCTCCTAAAGTTATATTTGTTTGACATAGGGCTGTAGGTACTTACGTGCTTACGGCCCAACTTTTGAAATTTTTTTCTTTTGCCGCTTCTAATCTTGATTTTGTTATAGAAATATGTTCCTAAAATTCCAATGCTTTTTCTCTTAAGCCTAAGTGTTTTTTAATATAGTAGGAAATCCTTATTTTTAGAATATGTTTTTAAAAATATTTAAAAACCGTATTGCTACATTCGAAACTAAATAAGTAATCTCTCTATTGATTTGATTATTATATCTGAAATGACTTCACAGGTTATGCTGATTAAGATCTGATAAATAAATATTTTATGCTTATTTAAAAATTTTGTTAATTTTCCTGATCCACTTCTCAATAAAATAGATTGATTATGTTTGTATAAATAATCTTTGCCTGCATTTGTAATGTAAAGAGGGGATGGTGTTCTCAATTCTCCAAGAAATCCGCTTGATTGTAGAGCTATTATGCAATCGCGAAGTTCTTTTTTCTTGTAATTCTTTTCATTGGCTAGACGATGTTCCAACACAAAGCAACGATTAAAGTAATTTGTTTCAGCTGATTGATATCTTAGTATGTATTGAAGTATATCTATGATAATCATATTGGTCATAATAATAAGCTCCTTCTCATTATTTTATGAAAACCTATCATGGAATCAAAGCCAAATCAAGTTTGCTCACGATACTATTTGTATTGACTTGATGTATACAAATAGTATCATATCAGGCTCCATCACATTATAAGTTCATACCACAATAACAATGAAAACCTTCAATTTAATCGAAGCTGCTGCATTTTTAAAAATGACTCCCGCAGGATTGCGTCGAAAAGCCGCTAAAGGTGAAATTCCAGGCGCAAAACCAGGTAAGAAATGGTGCTTTCACGAAGATGACCTTGCCGAATATCTCAGATCATTTTATGCTACATCGGCTGAATCATCGTGGGGTGTCATTGAAAGGAGAAATACATGGCGCTCTACAAAAGAAGTAACATCTGGTGGATTACCATTAGCCACCAAGGAACTCGAATACAGGAAAGCACTGGGACTAGCGACAAAGTAGCTGCTCAACGGCTGCATGACAAGATAAAAGCAGATTGGTGGAAAAAGAATTATCTTGGTGAAAAAATAGAAAAATTATGGATAGATGCGGTCATGCGTTGGCTGACGGAGTCACACCATAAACGGAGTTTACGCGACGATAAAGTGCATTTGAGATGGTTAGACCCACATCTTAAAAAATATACTTTAAATCAAATTACACGAGAT
>DAHWEW010000193.1:0-4526 GCA_027326225.1 Legionellaceae bacterium | reverse complement strand
CCAGCTACTTAGGCACCATCGTCCGAGAAGTAGCTATGAGCCCTATACCCATCATAGCGAGCGAAGGGGATGCTCCTTACACCTTCTCGATCGTTGCCAATCCGCAAACTTTACCGGCTGGGCTCAGTTTGACAACCGATTCTAATGGTGAAGAAGTGACAATATCAGGAACCCCAACCGCCTTAGATGGCACCTACAATTTTATTGTAAAAGCAGTGGGGGCAGAAGGCGTGACCACAGGCAGTCAACCCTATACTTTGATTGTTTCGGGCAATCTTTTCTTTATTCCTGCAACCGGATCAGATTTACCAAATACCTATACAGGGTTTACATATAGTACAAGTATCCAAGCGCAGAATGGCACAGGGCAATACACCTATGCACTGACAAGTGGTACATTACCTCCTGGATTAATTTTGACTTCATCTGGCACCGCTCCCTATCCGGCCATCATCTCTGGAACTTCTACAACCATTGGCACTTATACCTTTACCATCACAGCTTCTGATCAAAGTAATCCGACTCGCACAGGCTCAGGGCAATTTACCATCACAGTCGGTAATGGTAACGTTACATTTAGTCCTGGCTCCTCTACTTCTCGCGTAACATTGCCACAGGGATTAGTAGGAACAACCTATAGCCAACAAATTACAGCCTCACCAGGTGGCTTCACTTATCAATTTACAGGAACGAGTCCAGTTGGACTGTCCATCGATGCATCAACAGGATTGATCAGTGGTACCCCCTCCACCAGTACCCTTTATAATAGCTTCGCGGTACAAGCTACAAGTACCGTGGATTCGACCGTTTCTGGGATACAAAACTATACGATAAATGTCCTCGTACCTACGAGCAGTTGTTACTATCATCCCGACTATGAACAATTATGGTGTTATGGATTGTTCCAACCACAGTTTGGCGCACCTGAGCAGCCTATATATGGAAATATAACTAATTGTGCCGCTGCACCGACAAGTATAATTAATCTTGGCGGTTATCTGTTTGGCACTCCTCCTGATGTTGGATGGACAGCCTACCCTATTGCCACCAACTATGTGGGTTGTGATTTGTCAATATGTAATAACTCTAGTTGCAATGGTGCTCAATCTCAACCTACGTTGGTAGTATGCGATGGCTCAGAATGCCCTTAATGATGCCTTTCTCCCCAAATATGGGGAGAAAGTGCCTAAAGTGCAGAACAGTATTTAGAAATCTCATGTGGACTTGACACAAACGTTTGGTGGTATCGTCTATAGTCAGCCTGTTTCTGCGCAAGCCCCCAATTAATGCTTTTTGAAATCATGTCGATAAAGATAGAACAATGACTAAATAATAAAAAATGAAGGAGTCGACAGATGCCTCATTTATCGAAAAAAAAGTCTCATCCATCTAAGTCAAAACATTTTCGCGTCGATAAAGATCATGTGCGAATTGCAGCTGTTCAGTACAAACAAAGAAAGCTCACATCGTTTGAAGAGTTTGCGATGTATATTGAGTATTTTGTTCGGGTTGTGTCAGAGTATCAAGCTGATTTTGTTTTGTTTCCTGAAGCATTCCCAATGCAATTAATGACCATGGAAAATAAACCAATATCCGCTGAAAAAGCGATTGCCGGAGTCACTGTTTATACCGAGCGATTTAAACAACTCATGGCAGAATTCGCTGTCAAATATCAAATCAACATTATTGGTGGATCTATTGCCAGTAAATTGAATGATGGCATTCAAAAGGTTTGTTATGTCTTTTTAAGAGATGGATCTATTCATTCACAAGGTAAGGTCCATCCAACACCTGATGAACGTCAACTCTACCATCTAGAAGGAGCATCACAAGTTAATTGTATTAAGACCGATTGTGGACTGATTGGTGTGTTAATCAGTTATGACATTGAATTTCCAGAGTTGGCACGCCACCTTGTCGACCAGGGTGCTCATATTATTTTTGTACCCTACTGCACAGATCAATCTTCTAGCTATCTTAGGATCAGATATTGTGCTCAAGCTCGCGCGGTTGAAGATCAATGTTTCGTTGTTATTTCAGGAAATGTTGGTAACCTCCCGGATGTACACAATATGGATGTGCAATATTCACAAAGTTGCATCTTTACCCCTTGCGATTTTCCATTCGCTCGCGATGGTATTGCTGCTGATACCACTCCAAATGTAGAAACCATTGTTGTTGCAGATGTCAATATTAAAACGCTAAACATAGCTCGCAGCCAAGGATCGGTGATGAATCTAAATGATAGACGTCATGATCTTTATCAATTTGAATGGCATGGACCTAAGAAAGGACAGAGGCCTTCAAATTAGGCAACAAAAACATAAAAAAATCTTTAAGTCTACATTTTTTGTAACATATCTTGAAGATGTTTGACGCCATTGATTTCGATGCCAAGATCTTGCTTCGGAACGTTAGCGGTTGGCACAATAGCTCTCTTAAATCCATGCTTTACCGCTTCTTTTAGCCGCTCTTGACCACTTTGCACAGGCCGTATTTCACCAGCCAACCCTACTTCGCCAAAAATGATGGTATCATTGGCAAAAATTCGATTGCGTAAACTTGACACAACGGCGGCGAGTAGCGCCAAATCACTGCCTGTTTCAGTCACTTTGACACCCCCCACCACATTAATAAAGACATCTTGATCAAACGTTGCTATCCCACCATGACGATGTAGCACGGCGAGTAAAATAGCTAAGCGATTATGTTCAAGACCGGCAGTGATACGCTTAGCTTGTTGGCCATGGGCTTCATCAACCAAAGCTTGCACTTCAACCAACATTGGACGTGAACCCTCCCAGGTCACCATCACAGCACTGCCAGGAGTCGGATCGGGCTGTCGAGATAGAAATATGGCTGAGGGATTAGCCACTTCTTTTAACCCCTTATCCGTCATCGCAAACACCCCTAGTTCATTGACAGCACCAAAGCGATTTTTGATGGCTCGAATCACGCGAAATCGGCTATCGCTTTGCCCTTCAAAATACAACACACAATCAACCATATGCTCTAACACTCTGGGTCCTGCTAATGCACCTTCTTTGGTCACATGGCCCACCAAAAATACGGCAGTTTGAGTTGATTTTGCAAATCGTACCAATTGGGCGGCAGACTCTCTGACTTGACTTACCCCACCTGGAGCAGAACTGATTGTATCGGTAAAAATGGTTTGTACAGAGTCTATCACCATGATTCGTGGTTGGTCTTTTTCTGCATGTAAAATGATGGCTTCTACTTGCGTTTCTGCCAACAATCTAAGCCCCGCTAGAGGTAGCTGTAAGCGCTTGGCGCGCATAGCCACTTGCTGCAAAGATTCTTCGCCCGTCACATACAAGATTTTTTCATGCAAGGACAAATTCGCTAAAGTTTGTAGCAATAAAGTAGATTTACCAATACCAGGATCGCCCCCAATCAAAACCACTGAGCCATCCACAAGCCCACCACCTAAGACGCGATTTAATTCAGACAAGCCACAATCCATGCGAACCTCTGAATGAATAACCACGTCTTCAACCAAAGTAACAGCGGAACGCTGATTAGCATAGTTGCCTATCTTTGCATGCCTGCTAGGAGGGAGCACCTGTTCTTCACTGATTCCATTCCATGTCCCGCATTGCGGACATTGACCTGACCACTGCGAAAAAACGGCAGCACACTGATTACAAATAAAACGTGTTTTCTGCTTCATCCATCACTTCCTAATCGTTAAACCCATGTTATTCTTCTGAAGCTCAGGGTACAATTGAGTGATAAAGATTATAATGGAAGATACATATTCATGGATACAACAACTTTCCAATGGACTGTAGTAGGCGCAGGACCAGCAGGGATTGCAGCAGTTGGTCAATTACTTGACGAAGGTGTTCGTCATGAAGACATTTTATGGCTTGATCCTTATTTCAAGGTGGGCGATTTAGGACGCTATTGGTCGAATATATCGAGTAACACCAAAGTCAAATCCTTTGTTAATTTCTTAGATGCCGTGCGATCTTTTTCCTATAACAGCGCACCCATTGATTTTAAAATCAATCATTTACCTCAACAAGACACGTGTATGTTGCAATGCATCGTTGAACCATTACTATGGGTTTCGGATAGGCTATGTACACTCGTTCATACTGAAAAAACAATGGTTCATCGTTTAAATTTATCTCAAAACCAATGGACTTTACAGACAGATACCAATACTTATCACAGCAAAAATGTCATTTTAGCCACAGGTGCCGAACCAGAATATTTACAGCACCCTAATATAGAAACCATCCCCTTTGAAACAGCCATTGATATCGACCAATTAAAAAACAAAGTTTCCTCTAATGACACCATCGCTGTATTTGGCTCATCACATTCTGCCATCATCATCCTCAAATATTTGACAGAACTTGGTGTGAAAAAAATAATCACAATTTATTATTTGAATCAACAGAATTACAATTATTTTCTCAAATTAAATCCACTGTAATTTAATTGTTTCATCATTAAATTTTTTTTTTTGTAAAGTAACAATAAATCTTCCATTGTCT
>DAHWEW010000192.1:0-4527 GCA_027326225.1 Legionellaceae bacterium | reverse complement strand
GCAAACTAGGCTTCATCATATCTTAACAGGAAACAATCCAGCCAATTACTATCGAAAAGTCTTGCTGGTGATTCATCAAATGAAGCTTGAAGCGATGAAAGACGATCTGATACAGAATAAAAATCGGATGTTTAAGCTGCATCGTAGTGGCCAAAGCCGATTTTTTAATACCTTAAATCAAATGCATGACATGGTCTTGCGTCATTGGACCAAAGATTTAGGCGCATTGCAAGAGCTACAAATCTATCAAGTTTTTCATCAAACCGAGTTTAAGGATCTGAGTTTGGCGTTTCATGCTGAATTGCAGACCTATCATCAAGAGCTGCAAAGTCTTCCAGTCCGAGAAAACAGTCTTTTGCAACGTTGGGATAGCTTCTTTGGCAGAGGTGTAGACGATAGAGAAAGAGTTAAAAAATTAAACGGGTTTTTGAATAATCTAGCTGACAAAGGGGACGATGAATTAAAAACATCAGATGTTGATTCATTAATCAAAGAGCTTAAAATAGCGACTCCAAAGTTGCCTGGCTATCTCATGGCCTTGGCCAATGAACTGTTGGCTAGAGGGGATGCTTTGATTTCTCATCTAGAAGAGCATGAAGATATTATCCAATCAGGGAAAAAGATCCTTGGGGAATGACACATTTGTGCACATATGTCTTTTTACATGCATTCTTGTCCAAACTCCAATACAATAGTGAGCTATCTATTTTTAGAGAATTTTTAAACAATGAGTTTAGAGAAAGTAGTTATCATTATTCCGACATATAATGAAGCGTTGGTGATTGAAAAGACATTATTAGAAGTTTTTAAGGCTACAGCACCTGTTTCAGATATGGAGATTCATGTCTTGGTATTTGATAGCGCGTCTAGCGATGATACAGCTCAAGTGGTAGCGCGGTTACAAAAAGAGTATCCGCGCCTTCATCTTCAAACAGAGGCGAAAAAGTCTGGATTGGGATCGGCTTATTTACAAGCGATGCGCTATGCTTTATCCGCATTGTCTGCTGATATTGTGATGGAGTTTGATGCAGACTTGTCTCATCAACCACAATATATTTGGCCTATTCTAGAAAAAATGAAAACCTATGATGTGGTGGTTGGTAGTCGTTATATTCAGGGTGGACGTATTCCAAAAGAGTGGGGTTGGAATCGAAAGTTATTATCAGTGCTTGGCAATTATGTCGCTCGGTTCATCCTCACTCCGAAATATAAGGATTTTACGAGTGGATTTAAGGCAACGCGAGGTTATATTTTAAAAAAAATATTGCCAGAACAGTTTATATCGTCACAGTATGCCTATAAGTTAGAATTATTATGGTTATTGCATCAAGCAAAAGCCAATATTTGTGAATATCCTATTGTATTTGTCGATAGGCAACAAGGGATGAGTAAGTTGCCTACAAATAGCATTTGGGATTCACTCAAAGTGTTGGCTATCCTAAGAAGTTATGCATTAAAACGTTATTTTAAAATGTGCTTGGTGGGTTTTTCTGGTGTCATTATCCAATGCGTACTTTATAATATGTTGCGGCAAATCTTAGCTCCTCTCGCGGCTATTCAAGGTGCGATTTTGGCAGCTATTATCAATAATTATATTCTAAATAGTCGATACACATTCAAAGACATCAAGCCACATCAATATCGCTTTCAAAAATTGAGAGCGTTCGGTTTATTTCTTGGCTATTCGTTTGTGATGATTAGTTTACAAAGCGCTTGGATGAGTTTTGGATTAAAATGGCTTGGCTCTAGCGTCATGAAAGAAAATTGCATCATGGTGACCGGCATTATTTTGGGTTCATTTCTCAATTATTTGATCTATTCTCGTTTCATATGGCGAAAAAAACATTCTAATGCCAACTTACCCGAATCTTCAGTACATTAGGGACTTGAAGTAGATTCAACTGGTGAATTTAAAATCATCATTGCTTAGGTTCAATGGCCAACAGGACTGTTGACATAAATCGTGCAATTAAATCCATGTTGTAGGGCATGTTTTCCCAAAAGCGGACCAAGCGTACCGCCAGATAAAGAACGTTCTACCGTATTGATGACCTCATTTAATTCGATATCCAAACCATGATATCGATAAATGCTATGTAAACAAGTGGGACCACATGTTTCATCGTTTGGTTGAGTATTGATCGAGAGGACTCTCAAGTAGTTGAATTCATCTATATTCTTAGCTCGGCATATGGGATAATTATTGCCAATTTTATTTAAATTCGACCACTTGATAATAGTAAGGATGGACGGGTGAATGATGCATGGGACTTTGTGACCAAATCTTGTTTAAACCAGATTTTGAAATCTGATGGTTCTTCAGCACCGTATTATCAAAATCTTTGATATCTTTTGAAATCAAAATCAGGAGATCCCCAGGAGCCAGTTCCTTGGGAGACCAATAACGATACATCAAGCTTTCTCCACCAAAAACATGGCGGCCAATGATAGGGTATCTTTTTTCTATATGTTTATCTGCTAAACCTTTTGCTTGATAAAAAGAAAGTTCACTGCCGATGTTATAGAGATCTAATGGAACAAAAATAGGGGTTTTCTGATGTTCTATATCAATCTGTTGTGCAATAGTATGGAATGACTGAGTGAAAGAGTCCCATGCAATGAATTTTGGAAATAGCTTATGATAAATGACAATAGGCCTGCCAAATGAGATGGTAAATAGTAAACCAGTAAATCCCAGTAATAATACGGATGCGGTGATAAGCCACCACTGATGGGTATCGAGTTTTTTTGTATGTTCTTTGTTTTTTATGAGAGAAGCTAACCAAGGTAGGGTCGCCAAAAAGATAGGGCCAATCCAATTGAATTTTAACTCATGACTGAAGCTATATATCCCAAAAAAAATCAATGGGGTGAGCGTGAAAATTTGAAGAAATAGTTGACTATTTTTATGAGCATAAATGGATTCGTTGCCACTTTTTTTCATGAGAGAATAGAGCCCCAAGACACCAGGGGGCATTAAGAACAAGATGATAATCCCGATATAGCTGTGAAAAGAGAAAGAGGGGCTAGATTGGAATCGACGAGTACTTTGAAATAAAAATGATACCCATTCATGGGTTGCATTCCAATAAATCACAGGTGAGAAAAAAATCAATGCAATGAGTAAAGCCAGATAGGGTTCTTTTTTGACCAACCATTTTCGACTGGAAGGAACAATGAAAACATATAAAAGCGTCGTGGGTACTAATAATAAAATGGTGTATTTAGAGATCAATCCCAACCCTAAATAAAGGCCCACGATGTACCAACTGTTTGTGTCCTCTAAAATAAGACTCCGATAAAGGTAATATAACATGGCACACCAACAAAAAATTAAGGGCGCATCTGGGGTAATAATTAACGAATGTAGAAAAAAGAAAGGGAGAATCGCTAATAAAAATATGGCATAAAGCCCAGCATTTCGAGAAATTAAGTTTGTTAATTTATAACTAAAAAAAGATGTGCCAAGCCAGCATAGCATTGAAGAAAAGCGCACCCCTAGTTCATTGGTACCTAAAATAGCAGTGGTTGTTTTGATAAGAAGGGCGACCATGGGTGGGTGATCTAGATATCCCCAATCAAGGTGTTGGGCGTAATTCCAGTAGTAGGCTTCCTCAACCAGTAAGTTATTGAAATAAAGACCGAGCGTTCTCAATAAAAGAGAAATCCCAATCAAGAAAAAAATACAATATTCACCTGTTTGCCATGGGGCAATGGCAGATGGCCATGAATTCTCTGATGAGATTGGATTAAGTGTTCTTTTTGAATAGCGTAGGATGGTCATCTCGAATTTCAAATAATATACTGGTTGGTAAAATGTAGTCACATGGTTTCGTAAGATTTTGATAGCAATACCGTGCTTGCAACATTATACCATGCCATTTGCAACTTGATAGAAAAGTATCAAGATTTAGGCCACACCTCTAGAAATTTTATAGGAATTTAGGCAGAATGGTCGGGCAATTTTTGCAATACGGCTTTTCTGTAAAGTCATGTGTACTAACTTTTATCGTAACCGTTCGCCTGTCATCCCGAGTGTGCGAGGGATCTCTTGAATTTCGCATGGTGCCGGATTTCTGAGAGCCCTCACACACTCAAGATGAGAGGGTGGGTGAGCAGTTACCTTATATCAAGTATAAATAGGGGATTGTTATGAAGATGAAACTGGTCGCTGCTGCCTTAGGCTTGGCAATGACAACGGGATTTGCTGCAACCGATACTACAGTGTTAAAAACTGATATGGATAAACTTTCTTATAGTATAGGTAGTGATTTAGGGAAGAATTTTAAGCGACAAGGCATAGAGATCAATCCCACAGTCATGGCAAAAGGGATTCAAGATGGTATGGGTGGCGGTACAATGTTATTGACTGATGATCAGATGAAAGAGGTTCTGAATAAATTTCAGAAAGACTTAATGGCAAAACGTACAGCTGAATTCAATAAAAAATCAGAAGAAAATATAAAATATCATCAAGATGAAGAAATCAGGTAAAAAAATCAAGTAGAAATAACAAAAAATAAATTA
>DAHWEW010000191.1:0-4550 GCA_027326225.1 Legionellaceae bacterium | reverse complement strand
GTGATATGACGCAAGTTGATTTACCCAGAGGTACGGATTCAGGACTCTTTCATGCTGTCAAATTACTTCACGGTATTGATGGAATTAGTATTCATCACTTTACCAGCCGAGAGGTTGTGAGACACCCTTTGGTTGCCAAAATCATTGATTGCTATGATTCTAAGGATCAAAAAAGGTGAGTTATCTCATTGATATTCAAAATGTCTGTCAGGCTCCTCTCCCTGTGAGTGAAGAACAACTTCGTGATTGGGTTATCCATGTTTTATCGCCTTTCTGTCAAACAGGTGAGCTGACATTGCGTTTAGTGGATGAAGATGAAATCATTCATTTGAATCATATCTATCGAAAAATAAATAAAAAAACAAACGTTCTTGCTTTCAAATCTACCTATCCCCAACATGTTATTTTAGAGTACCCATTATTAGGTGATGTGATTATCTGCCCTAGTGTTTTAAAAGAAGAAAGTCTTCTATTTAAAAAACAACTGATCGCTCATTGGGCACATATTGTCATTCATGGCGTTCTTCATTTATTAGGCTATGATCATATTAAGGAGCAGGACGAAAAAATAATGCAATCCATCGAGATCAAATTGCTCTTTGAGCTTAACTTTGGTAATCCATATCAAGAGGATGAATCGATTGAGTAAGAACAAAGACATGAAACCCTGGTTGGTCAAATTAAAACATTTATTGCAAATAGAACCACAAAATAAAGATGAATTGATATCCCTACTTCGCGATGCCCAAATTCGCTCTCTCATTGACGCAGAAACTTTAGCGATGATTGAGGGGGTCATCTTATTCTCCCAAATGAAAGTACGCGATATCATGCTTCCTAAAAAGCAAATGTGCTGTATTGATGAATCCTATGATCTAAATAAAATTATTGAAATCGTCACTCACTCTGGGCATTCACGGTTTCCAGTGGTTGATAGTAAACATGAAGTGATTGGGATTTTACATGCCAAAGATCTATTACGTTTTCAAGAAACCGATTCAAGTGATTTTGCGATACACGATCTCATTAGACAAGCCAGATTTGTCCCTGAAAGCAAACGACTTGATTTATTACTGAGAGAATTCCGAAGCAATCGCAACCACATGGCTATCGTTGTTGATGAATATGGAGCCACTGCAGGATTTGTGACCCTTGAAGACATCATTGAGCAAATCATTGGGGATATCGAGGACGAATTTGATATTGATGAAGAAACATACATCAAGGCTCATGGAAATGCTCATTATATCATCAAAGGTTACACCCCAATTGCTGAGTTCAACGAACAGTTAGATACACAATTTCACCACGACTCCTATGATACAATTGGAGGAATTGTGATGTCTCATTTCGGCCACTTACCTAAACGTGGAGAAAGCATTACAATAAATCAATTCGAGTTCAAGGTCATTAATGCTGATGCCAGACGTATTAATTTACTTGAGTGTTTTGACTTGCGTTCTAATCCATAAGGATATCTTTTGAATGAGTAATCAGATCTTAATCATAGATGATGATACTGAACTAACATCCCTTCTTACTCAATACCTAGAACCTGAAGGATTCACCATTAGCTCAGTTCATGATGGACAAAATGGGGTTAAAAAAGCACTGAATCAATCTTTTGATGCCATTATCCTTGATGTGATGTTACCAAAACTCAATGGATTTGAAGTACTCAAAGCCATTCGTGAGCATCTTAGTACGCCTGTTCTCATGCTAACAGCGAGAGGAGATGATATTGATCGCATCGTTGGACTTGAAATTGGAGCAGATGATTATTTACCCAAACCTTGCAACCCCAGAGAACTTGTAGCCAGGCTAAGAGCCATATTAAGACGCTCACAAAAAGTACCCGTTCATAAACCCATCATTGAGTACCATCAAATCATTGTGGATTGTTCTAAGCGAGTGGTGACCCTTGCTGGACTTGAATTAGATCTGACCAATACAGAATTTAATATCCTTGAAATGCTCATCAAATCTCCGGGGCAAGCATTTTCAAAAGAAGAGTTAACCGAATATGCACTGGGTCGTAAATACACAGCCTTCGATCGCAGTATTGATGTTCATATCAGCAATCTTCGCAACAAGCTTGGTGAAGATGCTAACGGTGAGGCCATTATTAAAACAGTTCGTGGTTTTGGTTACATGATTCATGCGTAATTTATATTGGAAGATTTTTGTCTCATTTTGGCTTGCTAGCATCCTTATCATTGTGACCACAGCCTGGGTAACCAGTGAAATTGCCCAAACCTCATCGATCCCTGTACACGAACGCGAATTCATGGATAGCTATGCAAATGCCGCAGTGGTCACCTTTGAAGCAGGACACCACGACGCGCTCATCAAATGGCTAGAGAAAACTGGCATCAGTAAACACATGCAATTGTTTCTTCTCACCAATACTGGAGAAATTTTTGGTAATCGGAACATCCCGAGTTCTGTGCTGACTATTTCTTCAAGTTTTACTCACGATCAATTAGATGAAGGGATTTTCAAATCAGGTCATTTGATTGTAAGTCACGAAATTATTGCAACATCCGGCATGGCTTTTCGACTTGCGGCTGTCAGTGATAAACCTTTGTCTCACTTTGTCCAAATTCCTTGGGCAGGGTTAACGCTACGTTTGTTAATCGCCATTTTCATGAGTGGATTGATTTGCTATCTATTGTCGATTTATTTGACTCAACCTTTACGTTCCTTACGTTTGGCCGCCAGCTCACTTGCCAAAGGAAAACTCAATACCAGAGTTGGTCGATTGGCAGGACATCACAAAGATGAAATCGCGGAATTAAGTCATGAATTTGATTCTATGGCCGAACAAATGGAAACGCTCATCACCTCTAAACAACGACTATTACAAGATATTTCTCATGAATTACGTTCACCTTTAGCTCGATTACAAATAGCCATTGAACTGGCACGTAAAAAAAATAATATTTTAGCAAAAGATGAATTCGATAGAATGGAAGAGGAGTGTTTGCGTCTCAATGACTTGCTAGGTGAAGCGCTTGATTTTGCTCGTCTTGATCAACCCACCAATCAGATGAATAAAACCATCGTGAACATACCTTTTTTGATCAAAGGGATTGTTGATGATGCCAACTATGAATTTTCCAAAGAAACCATGCGAGTTCATATCAAAGAAATGGAGCCTTGCGAACTACTTTTGGATGCCAGATTAATTCACCGAGCCATTGAGAATATCCTCCGAAATGCACTCCACTACTCACCGTCAGACCAGATCGTTTATGTTTCATTAGTGAAAGCCGTCTCTGAAAATCACATTTATATTGATATTGAAGACAACGGTCCTGGGGTACCCGATGAACAGTTAACCAAAATATTCAATCCCTTTTATCGCGTTGACACAGCAAGAGAGAAAAAAACTGGCGGCTATGGCCTAGGACTTGCCATAGCCAAAAAAGCCATTCAACTGCATGGCGGGGAAATACGGGCTATCAACCGAAAACCAGGAGGGCTTTTGGTGAGAGTCATTTTACCATTGACATGACTTACTCTTGTTTTTCCCACTGCTTTCTTTAGAATCATAGTCATTATGTACTCTAGCCAGTTTGGGACAACATCAGTCTAGGATCTGTTGACAATTGATCTATAACGCCTACGTACTGTCCCCGGGAGGAATGTACGTAGGCTCTTATAAAATGAATTGTCAACACGCGCTAGACCTTCGTCACTCCGAACAACCTAAGAGATCTCCTGATAGGATGGAGATGTCTCGCAAAGCTCGACATAACGCATGTCTCTGGGAGTAACCGAATTTGAATAGATCGGCGGCATTACTAGACAGAATCAGTGGTATATTTTTTTTAGTCGGTTTTGTTTCATCAAAGATCAAAACCATACCCATCTTTATCATTTCCATGATTTTTGACACCATCTCTTTAGTTGCATTCCTGATTGGATACTTAGCCTGGTCTTTAGCCGCCTTACTTTACCCTAACTACACAAGAAAACGAGATGAGTGGTTTGGATTCGCTGAATTTAAACATCAATACCAACTGGCCGCAGTCCTTGGCACCATTGCAACCATTATGTGTTTCATTGCTCCCGCTCTTATCATACCCACCGCATGGCTATACACCATTACCAATGTATTATGGTCAATTAGTGAATATCATAAAATAGAAAATCCTCTACCAGAAGATGAAGGCTACTCCAGTGCGAAACAAAAACTATACATTCGTTATGCAACTTTGGTAGCCTGTAACAGTGCTCTGGTTGCTATTGCTGCAACCTCTATCTTTATTTTTCCACCCGCAACTCTTTTCATCAGCACCGTTTCAGGGGCCATTGGCCTAGTCATCACAGCAGCATGTATTTTTTATTGGGCAACCATCTCTTTTGGTGAATTTCCTCCTGACAAGATTAACCATAGTTACAACACATTATCTAGTGGTTTATCGGTTTCATTAGATAAAAGCCTTGCTCAAAACAATGATTGTGTGCTTGTGTCATTAAACAATGCAGAAGAAAAAAACCAATCTACGACCAAAATCTCTGATGAAACACCCAAACCTGTGCCA
>DAHWEW010000190.1:0-4551 GCA_027326225.1 Legionellaceae bacterium | reverse complement strand
CTTTGTCCGGATCAAATGCTGCAACACCACCAATTGGAAAGCCATATCCCCAATGTGCATCAGGCATGGCATAAGCTTTAGCAACAATACCTGGTAAAGTCGCCACATTAGATAGCTGCTCATAAACCTTCATGTCCATGTTTTTAAGCAATTCTTCTGACGCATAAATAACACCAGGTACTCGCATGGCGCCGTGCATAGGAATTTCCCATGCAAAATCGTTTATTTTTTCCAACAGATTAAGTTCCATTATTTTTATCCCTTAAACATCAACAACACACTGCGCTATCCAACCATCCTTTATTGGGCACACTTTGAGCTCGGTATAGGTGGCTCCTTTAATATCAACCACCGGTTGATGTCGAAGTTTGTCAATTTTCTCACCTTTAATAATCGCCCGAAGCGTTAGTTTTCTTATGGTGAGATGAAACTCACTGAATAGCATGCATCGTGTTTCCATTTCATAGATGAGCGCGTTTAGCCAATCTATGAACAAAATTTCTACATTTGGTGCTGAACAAGCGATTTGTATTATTTTAATTGGATTCACTAAAGCGGCATCCACGACAACATTGGTCAGTGCAAGTGCCCCCATTTCAAAAGCATCAGTTAGTGTTGGCCCAATGCCTCTTATACCTATATCCGCTCCATGGGTAAAGTGTTCCCATCTCTTAACCATGGTCATCGATTAGTTCCTGTAGATTATTGATGAACTGTTTTGCTGCAGCTATAAGCTAAATATAAACTACAATACATTATTGCTACATTGCTACAGGGCCTGATATTACCACATCAGCCCTGCTTAATCTGTTGAAAATCAATAGTGTTTTTAATTTAGTGCATGTAGCATATACATTGCTACACGCATGCTACTGATTGCTACATTTTCAAAATATTGCAAGTTCTGTTAAGCGCTTTAGACGATCTGGATTGTCTTCAACATAAATCGCAGTAGTAACAATACTGGCATGCCCCGCTAGTCTTGATACAGCTTTAATATCTGCCCCCTGTTCTATCAACCGTGTGATGAACGTTCGTCTTCCGGAATGAGAGCTCGCACCTGTGATACCGGCTTTGTCATAGATAACTCGAAACCATTTTTGCATAGCATTGGCGGTGAACCGAGTTTTGCGCTGAGTTTGAAATAACGGTTTGCCGCGATCGAAGTCTTTTAGAGTTTTAATATAATCTTCGAGTGCTTCGCATACTTTTTTGTGGGCCAGATAGACGTGACGCTGTTTTTCACCTTTGGTCATGGCGCGCTTCAAGCAAATTTCATCCAGTAATCTCCAATCCGGGGAAGTAATGTCTGCAATCGTTAAGGAGGCCATTTCTTTTGCACGTAATCCAAGTCCAAAGGAACAATATAGGATGGCTGTATTTCTTAACGCAAATTGTCCGGATTTTGATACCAATAGTAGTCGTTTGAATTCCGACTCATTTAAAACTTTCGCTTTGCCTTCCCGTGCCATGAAATTCTCCAAGAGTGCCTTAAATAATTTAATTCTATACAAAATAGGCATAAAAATAAATCGACTAGAAACACACCCTCTTAAAACGCTTGTCAGTATTGATGACATCCTTTTTTATATATTAAAGGCACTCTTTTGGAGTGTAGCAAATGTTGCATATATGTATCATTGTGTTTGCTACAATTGTTTGTGCGATTACAGCACAGTTAAGACAAGGCAATTTATTGATTTAATGAGCAATTTTTCGGCTTGATTTTGTTTGCTTAGTATTGATGTAGCAAAGTAGCATTGGGTATTATTGGTGCGTGATTTAGAAGATCCAATGTGATAAAAGCGTCGATAGAGAGTCATATAGTGTGGCTACCTTAATAACCATGTGTTCTACTATATTGTCGTATTCACAATTTAATTGAAATCGGTTTGGAACGCCGACAAACCGCATCGACTTATTTAAAAAAATTGTGTGACATCGGAGTATTGGAAGAAGTGTCTGCCGGTAAGGAAAAAAGAGTTGAATGTTGATGAGCTATCAAAATTTATCCAAGTCCATATTTAGTTTTGTCCTGATCGTTGGCATCGCCAATTTTTTTGCGGATATGACTTATGAAGGAGCTCGCGGTATCATCGGCCCTTTCATGGGGTCATTAGGTGCAACCGCGACTATTATTGGTTTTGTTTCTGGGTTTGGTGAATTTGTTGGTTACGCCTTGCGAGCTGCCGCAGGTATTTTTGCAGATCGTACTCGTCGTTACTGGATATTTGCTTTTATCGGTTACGCTATTAACATGCTTGCTGTTCCGCTACTTGCTTTGGCAGGAAACTGGCCTCTTGCAGCTGTATTAATAGTAGCAGAACGAACCGGTAGAGCGATTCGTCGCCCATCTGTGGAGGCCATGCTCTCTTTCACGACAAAAAAATTGGGCAGAGGTTGGGTATTTGGTTTCAATGAAGCACTTGATCAAGCAGGAGCAACCCTGGGTCCTTTGATTGTGGCGTTGGTGCTTTATCTTAGAGGCGGATATCGCCATGCATTTGCAGTACTGTTAATCTCGGGTTTATTATGTTTGGTCACCCTATTAATTGCTTGGTTCTTCTACAGAAAACCACATGAATTTGAAAAAGAAGATCAAAATAAAGAACACAAAACGTTTTCCAAAGCTTATTGGTTTTATGTCATCGGTGGAATGTTAACCGCAGCTGGTTTTGCTGATTTTTCACTGATTTCATTTCATATTGATCATCATCATATTATTGATATACATACGATTCCAGTGCTCTATGCTTTAGCCATGGCTATGGGAGCCATAGCTAGTTTATTTTTTGGCAAATTATTGGATAAAACTGGATTTGGCATTTTTATCCTTGCATTTTTTATATCCTCATTTTTTGCTCCCTTTGCATTTTCAAATAATATAGTTTCTATCATCATGGGTAGTATTTTATGGGGAATTGGATTAGGTAGCCAAGATTCATTAATTAAAGCTGAACTAAGTAAGATGGATTGCTTCTAAAAGACGGGGAACAGGATTTGGTGTCTTTGATACTAATTTTGGCATTGGCTGGTTTGTTGGAAGTGCAATGATGGGTTGGTTATATGACCATTCCGTTCTTATACTGATAATTTTTTCAATTATAGCTCAGATAAGCGCAATTCCTTTTTTTATTATGGCAAACAAACTATCTCTTAAAGACAATTGATGTTAGAAATATTAATGTGCTTGCCAAAATAATTAAAGGACCAGCTGGAAATCCAGTTAATTGAAACAGTATGATCCCAACACAGGATGAAATGGCCCCGACAGACATTGAAATCAAACTATATTGCCTTAAATTCCGACTTAAATTTTTAGCTGATGCCGAAGGAATAGAAACCAGTGCAGCAGTAAGCAAACCACCAACCATTTGAACACCTATGGCGACAATAACAGCGATCATCATTAAATAAATAAAGTTATATTTTTTTACATTGATGTTTTCTGATTCCGCCAGATCATCGGAAATATTGATCAAAATCATCTTTGGATAAATGAATTTAATGATCAAAAACAGGCAAATCGAGACAACGATTGAAAAAATGGTTTCTGGGAAGGTTATCCTGGCAATATCCCCGACCAACGCAGTTTCTGCTTGTTCAATTGGTAAAAATAAAAAAGCAATGGCTACTCCTGATGCAAAAACGACCGCAGTTAATGCTTCCATTGGCAATTTGGTTTTTAACTCCAGAAACCAGATTAAAATAATACCCAGCAAAACGAACGGAAAGGCACCCAGTGCCATATCAAAACCATACAGTAAAGCCAAGGCAACCCCAGGCAGGGTCAAATGCCCCAAAGGGCCCGCAACAAGCGCCATTCGTTTACTGAGCATCAAGGAGCCCAAATAACCTGATGCTCCACCAATAAATATTCCTGCTAGCAAACTCAATATCAATGGATAAGTCATATTTTTACTCAGTGCCTATGTGTGTAATACTTTATTCCACCACCATACAGCTTTTGTAAACTTTCAGGAGTAAGTACTTCATTTGGCGGACCAATACAAGTGGTTTTCTTATTTAAGCAAATCACATGATTAGAAAACTGATAGACTACGTTTAAATCGTGTGTAACCAGCAACATGGCAAGAAACCAATCATTTTTCAGGTTGTCCAAAAGTGTATAGATAGTCTCCTCACCGCCGATATCAATTCCTGTAGTTGGCTCATCAAAGAGCAATACGTCCGGCTTTCCAACCAAACTCCACGCAATCAGCAATCGTTGAAATTGTCCTGATGATAAATCACTCATTTTGTGCTCAAGAAAATGATAATCCAGACCTACATCGCTCAGAATCCGTTCTATCACTTGATCTGAGACTTGTTTCAGTGCGAAAAATTCTCGAACACTCAAGGGAATATCTTTGATAAAAGGTAACCGCTGGGGAACATAACCAAGTTTAATGCCCTTTCTCCATATGATTTCGCCATGATAAGGCAAAAGTCCCAGCAAACATTTCAATAAAACGGTCTTGCCTGCTCCATTTGGACCCAAAATACTAACGATATCTCCCTGCTTTACAGAAAAAGTGAGCCTGTCAAGGA
>DAHWEW010000018.1:0-13504 GCA_027326225.1 Legionellaceae bacterium | reverse complement strand
TCTTGATCATCAAATGAAGGAACAATTTAAACCTTCTTTTAAGCATGCGATAGCCAGTCGGCAATCAATTCATCCCGTACCTTGATGCTGACGAATTAGCTCAAAAAAAGACGGGGCGGGCTCGGGCTCGTATGAGATGCGGGTTGTCCAAACTTCTATTATTTTATGATTCGATACATCGGAATAATGGTATGAATCACCCCAAAAAACTGCAAAATATACACAATTAAAACAATAATGACCAAAATATTCAATAATTGCTTAACCGACATGAACATTGGAACAAATGCATTGATCAGCCAAAGAACAAAACCAAACACAATGATGTTAGCAAACAAATTTAATAGATCACGCATAACCATCCTTAGTTGTTGTGAAAATCATTTATATCATTTTGTAAAGACCATTTATATCATCTTCAGAATACTTGCTATTTTTTTATCTAAGTCAGGGGGAATAGGACCACCGCCTTGTGCCATGTCATCTCGCCCACCGCCTTTGCCACATATGTGTTGCACAAATTGCGGCGCTTTTGGTACTTGTCCTAAAATGGACTTACTCACCCCAGCCACCACATTCATTTTGTCCTCTGAGACACCAATTAACACGATAACAGCCTTATCTAAACTTGATTTTAATTGATCAAGTAGCGTTCTTAATCCTTGGCCGTCGACATTATCGAGTTTTTTTACCAACAAATGAACATCACCTATGGTTTGAACTTCTGCCAACAGCGCATGTGAAGATGTGGCACTTACTTCCTGTTTAAGACGGGCCAATTCCTTTTCTTGTAGTTTCGCATCGCGCATGAATTGTGCTAATTTTTGCGAAGCATGGCTCGGCGTTGTTTTTAATGACTCAGCTATCATATCAAGCTGTTTTAATTGTTCATCCATCCATTGCAAGGCATACGATCCCGTCACCATTTCAATTCGTCTCACCCCACTGGCAATCCCATATTCAGCAATGATTTTGAATAAGCCTATATCTCCCGTTCGTCTAACATGCGTACCACCGCATAGTTCTTTAGAAAAATGACCAACCGTTAACACTCGCACGTTCTCGCTATATTTTTCTCCAAACAAGGCAACAGCACCTGCATTTTTGGCTTCATCAATGTTCATCTCAGTGGTCACAACAGCTTCATTTTCTCGAATTTTATCGTTGACCAATGTTTCTAACTGATGAATTTGTGCTGAGGTTAAGGCTTCAAAATGAGAAAAATCAAAACGAGCACGCTCGCTATCTACGAGCGATCCTTTTTGTTGAACATGAGAACCAACGATCATTTTTAAGGCCGCGTGTAATAAATGGGTGGCCGTATGATTCAAACGAATCGCATCGCGTCGTACGGTATCAATGCGTGCTTTCACTGATTGCCCCAACAGCAACTTTCCGCGAATAAGCTTGCCATAATGAACAATGGCTTGCCCTACTTTTTGCGTATCTTCCACTTGAAAAACGCCATGCTCGCCGATGATCTCTCCTCGATCACCGACTTGACCACCGCTTTCAGCATAAAAAGGAGTATTATCAAGAACGATGGCAGCCTCTCCAGAGGAAACCAATTGTTTCACACTCTTGCCGTCTGAAATCAGCTCAATCACTTCACTTTGTTTTTCCTCTTCATCGTATCCACAAAATGCTGAAACAGCTGAAGACTGATTGGTTGTTGCATAATCAGCGGTAAAAAGGCTTGCTGACTGAGATTGTTCACGTTGGTGTTGCATACATTGATGAAATCCTTCCATATCCACGTGAAGTCCTTGCTCACGAGCAATATCAGCAGTCAAATCAAGTGGGAATCCATACGTGTCATAGAGTTTAAATGCAACATCACCCGCAATTTCTTTTCCTTGTAAGGATTGAATCTGCTCTTGTAATAATCGTAATCCTTGATCAAGCGTACGAATAAATTGATTTTCTTCTTGTGCGAGCACGCGTTCAATCTGTGCTCTTTCAGTCATTAATGCAGGATAAGCATCGCCCATCACAACGATTAATGGTTCAACCAAGCTCGAAAAAAATGGGCAGGCTAATCCCAATTTATGACCATGACGCACTGCGCGCCTAATGATGCGGCGAAGCACATACCCGCGCCCTTCATTGCTCGGCATCACACCATCTGCAATCAAAAAAGAACAAGCACGGATATGATCTGCTATCACTTTTAAAGAGGGATCGTCGCTAGGAGTGCCCTTGGCTAATTTACGGATGGCATGAATTAAATATTGGAAACTATCAATGTCATAGTTGTTGTGAACACCCTGCACCACTGCTGCAACACGCTCAAGCCCCATGCCTGTGTCCACCGATGGCTTAGGTAGCGGGTGTAATTGACCTTGTTTGTCTCGATTATATTGCATGAAGACCAGATTCCAAATTTCAACATATCTGTCTCCATCAGCATCTATGCTCCCTGGTGGCCCCCCCGGAATGTCTGGACCATGATCGTAAAAAATTTCCGTGCATGGTCCACATGGCCCTGTATCCCCCATAGACCAAAAGTTGTCTTTTTCATCGCATTTTGAAAACCTGAGTGGCGAGACCCCCATTTCTTTGAGCCAAATGTCTGCGGCCTCATCATCTTCTTGATACACAGTGACCCATAAACGCTCTTCAGGTAACTTCAAAACACTGGTCAGAAATTCCCAAGCATAAGCAATGGCTTCTCGTTTAAAGTAATCACCAAAACTAAAGTTCCCGAGCATTTCAAAAAAGGTATGATGTCTTGCCGTGTAACCTACGTTTTCCAAGTCATTGTGTTTACCCCCAGCTCGAACACAGCGTTGTGCACTCACTGCTCGGTGATAGGAACGCGGTTCAAGACCTAAAAAAGTCTCTTTAAATTGCACCATACCCGCATTGGTAAACAATAAGGTTGGATCATTTTGTGGCACCAATGAGCTTGATGCCACAAGGTGATGTTCCTTTTTAGAAAAATAGTCAAAAAATGCTTGTCTTATTTCAGAACTTTTCATGGGATCATTTCTTTAAAAATCATAGTTATGGTATCGGTAGAAAACCCTCGATAGAGTAAAAATTGTTTCTGCTTTTGTATCTCATCGTAGGAGTAGTCTTCTTGTTTTTTATACTTTTTCTTCCATACGCCAATCGCATGTGAAAGCCAGTTCTCTTTTTCTTGGCCAAGTATATCTTCAATCAGCTCGCTTTCAATGTGCAAACTTTGCAGCTCGCGACGAATGCGCACAGGCCCATAGCCTTGTCGAATGCGTACACGACAAACATGCTCCACAAAACGACTGTCACTTTGCAAGCCAAGACGTTGGCACTCCAGGATTGCGCCTTCAATGGCCTCAGCTTCATATCCTTTCGTGGTTAACTTGCTGACCAATTCATGCGCACCATGCTCGCGCGTAGATAAAAGACGCACCGCATGGGCAAACGCATTATTCATCTATTGTTTCGGCTGCTGACTCCACAATAGGCACTTTTTTAACTAAAAACTCTGCTCTGATCTGTTGCTCAAGGTTTGCTCTAAGCTGTGGGTTTTCTTGCAGGTAAATACGGACATTTTCTTTACCTTGGCCAATTTTTTCTTGATTGTAACTATACCAAGCACCAGATTTTTCAATGAGACCCAATTGTGTCGCCAGATGAATGATTTCACTTTCTCGTGAAATACCTTCATTATAAAGGATATCAAATTCTGCTATTCTAAAGGGAGGAGCAACTTTATTTTTCACCACCTTCACACGTGTTTCACTCCCTAATATTTCTTCGCCCTTTTTAATAGAACCTATGCGCCTGATATCTAATCGCACAGATGCATAAAATTTAAGTGCATTACCGCCGGTGGTTGTTTCAGGGCTACCAAACATCACTCCAATTTTCATGCGAATTTGATTGATGAAAATCACTAAGGTATTCGAACGTTTGATATTAGCTGTCAATTTACGCAGTGCTTGCGACATCAATCTTGCTTGTAGTCCAACATGCGCATCTCCCATTTCCCCTTCGATTTCAGCTTTTGGAGTCAGAGCCGCAACCGAGTCAATAATCACCACATCAACCGCTGCAGAGCGTACTAACATATCCGTGATTTCAAGTGCTTGCTCGCCAGTATCAGGCTGAGAAATCACCAATTCATCTACTTTCACACCTAGTTTTTCGGCATAACTTGGATCCAGTGCATGCTCTGCGTCAATAAATGCGGCGGTACCACCCATTTTTTGGCATTCTGCAATGACTTGCAGGGTTAAGGTTGTCTTACCAGAGGATTCAGGACCATAAATTTCAACGATACGCCCCTTAGGCAAACCACCTATACCCAAAGCAATATCTAAACCAAGAGATCCCGTTGAGATGGCTTCAATGTCGCGCACCGCTGAACCATCACCCATGCGCATGACCGAACCTTTACCAAATTGACGTTCAATTTGTTGCAGAGCCGCATTTAGTGCTTTTTGCTTATTGTCTTCCATCTGACCACCCATGTGTGATATACAAAGGTGAAAATTATCCCACAGATGTCTTCCTGCAGCAAACATTATGGACTGATGACAATGAACCACAAAGTATGGACCCCTAAGCATCCAGAAGACAGTAGACTTTGGCAGTTCAAGCAATTGCTTGAAAAAAAATATCAAACTGATTTTAAAGATTATCATCAATTGCATGCCTGGTCTGTCCAAAATCCCACCCTATTCTGGCCATTTTTATGTGATTTTTTTGACATCCAATTTGAACAACCTGCCACTGAAATTCTCAATCACTATACGCATATGCTCGATGCGCGATGGTTTACGGGTGCGCGGTTTAATTTTGCCGAAAAACTGCTGTCGCGCACGGATCATAAAACAGCAATCATCAGTATCTGTGAAAATGGGAATCGGCAGGTTTTAAGTTACTATAATTTAAAGCAACAAGTGGCCGCTTGTGCTTTGGGATTAAAAAAAGCAGGCGTTGTGGCAAACGACAGAGTTGTGGCCATGATGCCTAATGTGGCTCATACCATTGTTGCAATGCTTGCTACCACTTCTTTAGGCGCTATCTGGTCTTCTTGCTCGCCTGATTTTGGAGCACAAGCAGCCATTGATAGACTAGGCCAAATTGAACCTAAAGTGTTATTCATCTGTGATGCTCATCAATATCAGGGGAAGACTCATGATGCTTCTGATAAAATAAAACAACTCAAAGCTCATATTCCTAGCCTCACACAAATCGTCGTCTGCCCTCATCAAAACGGCAATTTAAACTTAAATCTGCTACAAGGTAGCATCCTTTGGGATCATTTCTTAGAGCCCACCTCTACGCTCGAGTTTGCATCCATGCCCTTTGCTCATCCGGTCTATATCATGTTTTCTTCAGGCACCACGGGTAAACCCAAATGTATTGTTCATGGTGCAGGAGGAACACTATTACAACATCTCAAAGAGTTAGGTTTACATTCAGATTTGAAAGCAGCTGACAATTTATGTTTTTACACAACTTGTGGATGGATGATGTGGAATTGGATGGTGTCCACATTAGCCCTAGGCGCCACTTTAACCCTTTATGAAGGCTCTCCCACCTTTCCTAATGCCAACCGAATGTTTCAATTGATTGATGAAGAGCAGATTACAGTTTTGGGGACCAGTGCTAAATTTATCTCCACAATAGAGAAAAACGAAATGAGCCCCAAAAGCTCCCATTCTTTACAGAGTTTACGCACTATTCTTGCAACAGGCTCGCCGCTTCTTCCCTCAAGCTATGACTTTGTCTACCAACATATCAAATCTGACGTACAACTTTGCTCCATTTCTGGGGGTACTGACATCATTTCTTGCTTTGCCCTAGGTAATCCTTTACTTCCTGTGTATCAAGGCGAATTACAATGTTTAGGTCTTGGTATGAGTGTCGATGTCTTTGATGAAAACGGAGCACCCATCCGTCAAAAACGAGGTGAATTGGTCTGTACCAAGCCATTTCCTTCCATGCCAGTCGGATTTTGGCATGATGATACAGATCAAACACTCTATCATCATGCCTATTTTGAGCGTTTTAAAAACGTATGGACACATGGGGATTTTGCCGAAATCACCGAACATGGTGGATTAATCATCTATGGTCGGTCAGATGCCACCTTAAATCCAGGTGGGGTTCGTATTGGCACTGCAGAGATTTATCGTCAGATTGAAAAGATCCCAGAAGTGATAGACTCCGTCGTCATTGGACAAGATTGGCAAGATGATATCCGCATCGTCTTATTTGTGAAACTCCAAGACGATCTCCAATTATCACAAAAACTCATCGACTCCATTCGCCAGACCATTCGCCAAAACGCATCTCCACGCCATGTGCCCGCTAAAATTCTTCAAGTCAAAGATGTTCCTCGTACCCTGAATGGCAAAGTGGTAGAAGTGGCCGTACGCCAAACTGTACATGGACAACCCATTCAAAATTTAGATGCGCTCGCCAATCCAGAAGCGTTAGCTGATTTTAAAGATCGAGAGGAATTGCGAAATTAAAAGAGCGATTGTTAGATGATCAATTTGATCAAATAAGTGTTTTTCAAAGTCTGAAAATCTGCTTGATTTGGATAAATCTTTAGAAGAAAAAATTAATTCTTTGATCTATCAGCTTACTTTAGCTGCCTAGAAAGCTCTTTGAGACGCGTGCTACGCACGCTCCTCAGGGGGAAAATGGCTAAAATCGAGTTCCAATGTAGCCTTACAAGAGGCTATCAGCACCCAAATCCAAACCGCAAAAAACACCTGGAGCTCACTCACATGAACTCTTTCTATGATTCTATTTTGGTCTGTTTGCGCACCATATAATCTTATACTATCTTTTATTAAGTATACTATCCTTAAAATGAAAGGAATCAGATCTCTATCATTCATGAAAAAGATCGATTTTTAGATAGGGAGAAAATCATGCCCACAAAGTCTTCTGCCGATTTTGAAAAAGAAATGGAATGGCTATTGAAAAATAAATTTGTTACAGAAAGAGGAAGAATGGCAGCTGTCTCTCTCCCTAAAGATCTCATGGAGCGTGGGGAAGTGGAACATCTGAAATTTACGGATGTTTCATCCGCAGGATCAATTATCTCATTTTATCTAGATAATGGAATGAAAAAAGAAGCCGTTGATACAATGGTTTTTGAAACATTAAAGCGCGTCATCGCTGATCATTTGGACCAAAAACCAGGTTTCTTTTCTCCAAGAAATCCAATACACACTCCTATTATCAAATCTTTATTAAAAAAGTTAGAACATCCAGACCCTACGACAAGAACAGAGCTCATCAAAACGCTAGAATCGGGTATTCTTAACCCCGATCAATCCATCAACAAAAACGTAAAACTCGATGGAAATTATGCGAACTTTTGCAGGGCCGTGATCTATAAAACGAAAGATTTGGGATGGGCGTTTTCTTCGCAATTTACTGAAGCTCTGCAACAGGATCCTACGAAAGAAAAACATTATATTGTAACACTTTGAAAAAAGTGAGGAAACGTTTGTCAAACCATGTAAGTCATGTATAATGATTTGTGCGCCGATTTGAATACTCAGCTTGCGGGCGCTCAAAAGATAAAGATGAATCTCTGTCTTTTGAAAACACGGCTAAAGCGGGCAGTTTCTTCCCACCTTAGCGTATGCTTATTGCAATCGATTTCAATGTGAATCACACTTCTAAGACGTGAAAAATCGTTTAAACTGAAGATGAATTGCTCATGACGAAATCCCTAGTTCTGGTAACATCATGATTGAAATATCTGGATTAACAAAATCCTTTGATGGCCAAGTTGCCTTACATGATATTTGTTTATTCATACAAGAAGGTGAAATATTCGGTATTATCGGCAAAAGTGGCGCAGGAAAATCCACCTTGCTACGCTCCATCAATTTACTAGAACGTCCTGATAAAGGGAATGTGATCGTTGATGGTGAACATTTAACAGAGCTTTCCGCCCATGATTTACGCAATGCTCGCCACAAAACAGCCATGATTTTTCAGCAGTTTAATTTGTTAAATTCCAAAACCGTTTATGAAAATATTGCTTTACCCATGCGCATTCAAGGAATAGACGAAAAAACCATCGATGATAAAATCAATGAACTCTTACCCCTTGTTGAATTAAGCGATAAAAAATATGCCTATCCTGCACAGCTCAGTGGAGGCCAAAAACAACGAGTTGCCATTGCAAGGGCTTTGAGTTGCTCCCCTAAAGTTCTATTGTGTGACGAAGCAACGTCAGCATTAGATCCTGAAACCACAGATGCAATTCTTGCTTTATTGAAAAAAATAAATACCGTTTATGGGATCACCATCGTACTCATCACGCATGAAATGGAAGTCATTAAACGTATTTGTCATCGGTTAGCCGTTATGGATAGCGGTAAAATCGTAGAAATCACTGCATTGGCTAACATTTTTGCTCGCAAAGACAGTATTGCGCGTAGCATGCTTTATGCACAATTGAGTCCAGAGTTACCGCTTTGTTTGAGTAGTAAAATATCTGACAAACCAAACCATCAACCGATACTTCGCCTATTTTTCGAAGGCGAAGATGCAACGGTTCCTTTTATCAGCCAAACCAGTCGAGAATTGAACTTAGATATTAACATTTTACTCGCAAACATTGATCGTTTTGATACCATCAGCTGTGGCGTACTCGTGGTTGAGTTAAAAGCTGACGAGGCCTTACTACAAACATTCATCAAGCGCTCTGAGCAATTTCATTTATCTGTGGAGATTTTAGGGTATGTCATTGACAATGTTTTATGATTTAGCATGGGCCACTGGTGAAACCATTTATATGGTCATAGTCAGCACTCTATTAGCCATGATGCTGGGGCTTCCTCTGGGGACTTTGTTATTCAGCAGTGAGCATATCAAGCCGCACCGTACACTTAACCGAATCATTGCAGGTTTTATTAATATCAGCCGCTCTATCCCCTTTATTATTTTACTAGTTGCTCTCATCCCATTTACACGCCTAATTGTTGGGACATCGATTGGTATCAATGCTGCTATTGTTCCCTTAACCCTGGGAGCCACTCCTTTTTTTGCGCGCCTGGTTGATAATGTGTATCGAAGTTTACCCTCTGGACTTCTTGAGGCCGCCCATGCCATGGGAGCAAATACTTGGCAAACGATCCGTCTCATCTTATTACCTGAAGCAATGCCTTCTCTGATACATGCTGTGACTGTCACGGCTATTACCCTTGTGAATTACTCTGCTATGGCAGGAACTGTGGGTGGCGGGGGCTTAGGAGATCTTGCAATACGTTATGGTTATCAACGATTTAACGTGAGTGTGATGATCATCACTGTGTTTATTTTAATCCTTATTGTTCAATTACTACAAACAGGAGGAGATCGCTTATCACAGCGATTTTTACATGATTAAAAGGGGAGATTGTTTATGCGTTTTTTGAGTGTTTGTACTTTGTTATTTGCATTATTTGCTTGCAGCAAACCGCCTGAATCTAACACACTTACCGTAGGCACCATCTCAGGTCCTGAAAGCGAATTGGTTGAAGTGGCACAAAAAGTAGCCCTAGAACGTTATGGTATCACTGTTAAAATAGTAGAGTTTAATGATTATAATTTACCCAACGAAGCCCTACAAGATGGCAGTTTAGATGCTAATATTTACCAACATTTACCTTATCTCAATGCCGCGAAAGAGGCACATGGTTATGATCTTGAGGTCATTGGTAAAACATTTGTTTATCCAACAGGACTTTATTCCATCAAATTCCACTCGCTAAAACAGTTGCCAAAAGAAGCAACCATTGCACTCCCCAATGATCCAAGTAATGAAGCACGTGCCCTACTTTTATTGAAAAAAGCAGGACTTATCACGCTGAAAAATACCACCCATGCCACATTGAGTGATATTGCCAGTAATCCTAAAAAGCTTCGCTTTAAAGAATTAGATGCAGCCCAATTACCTAGGATTTTAACCGATGTAGATGCTGCCGTTATCAATACCACCTTTGCAATGCCTGCAGGACTTAGGCCCTCACGCGACGCTTTATTCGTAGAAGGGAAAGATTCGCCTTATGCAAACTTAGTAGTGATCAGACGAAATAGCGACAAAAAAGAACAACTTGGCTTGTTGGTAAAAGCGTTGAACTCCCAAGAAGTAAAAGATAAAGCCAAAGAGTTATTTGGAGACGCCGCGATCCCTGCATGGTAACAAACCGCACCCCGAACCGCGACCGTCAGCGAGCAAAACCGTATCAACAAACGGAACAAATCAAACAAAATCTCCGCTCCCTAACGGTCGCTGTTCGGTTCCTTGTTTGAAATTCTTAATCGTTTGGTAATAATTCAATGCTATACTTGACTTAAGAGTACCTGTCCGCGATAGCACTCGTCATTTAGAAAAGACAGAAAAGTGAACAGTTACAATGAGAAATTAAATTTTGCATGGGTGTTCAAAAATGAAAGATGCCGCTTTAATGACTTTAAATCTCACTGGAGGCCTCTTTGGATGGGGCAATTTTTATCAGCAAGGTGCACTACAAGAATTTTCACCTGAAACACATGCCGAATGGGTCAAAGAATTTCAAGCCAGTGTGGTACATGGCGAACACATTGATCTACCCAATGCAGATGGCTTTACTGCTTACACACAAACGCGCATTGCCGATATTGAAGGCTTTTCCAAAGTCAGAGCACCCGATGGCTCAAATCTCAATGATAAATTGAAAGCAGACACCGATGCCGCAAAAGCCGTCAAAAAAGCAATCGTAGATGCCCTTAGATTGGCAGAGAAAACCCGCACGGCCAAAAAAGAGTATGAAGATGAAATTAGTATGGCTGTGAAAGCGGTAACGGATCCTAGAGACAAATTTTCATTGAGAAGTAAACATAATAGTTTCCATCTCATTCATGCCGATGCATTGGCTGCAATCGAAACACAACATGCTGATGAAATGAAGGCTCTAGAAGCAATATTTACTTCTGAAGAAGCAAACTTAAAAACGATTGGATTTGCTGCCCCCCCTCAAATTGATAAATTAAAAAAAGACATGGTAGAAACCCTCAAAGCGTCTCAACAGAAAGAGCTGGATGCCTTTAAAAAAACCATTGAAGAGCCCTTAAAGAAAATGGACAAGTCACTGGTATCGGATACTTATCGTGTATCCTGGCTAATGACTTTAGAAAAAAAGCTCCCTGCAGTAAAACAAGCCATTGACATTTTATACAATGAAAATAGGAAAAAAGAAGGGGAAGGCATAACCTTATCTTTAGGCAAGAGTGGAACTCACCGCGCTCGCTATAAAGGGATTAAGCCAGAAGATTTACAGAGAGTTTTAGGCACTATTGAAACAGTGACTGGCAACACCCTGAAAAAAGAAGCGAGTGGAGCCTTTCGACTAGAGTTCCCTCATCATTGGCTCAGTCCTTTTTATTATCATAGTTCCCACAACAAGATGAAAGCAGATATGCTCGTTTTGGTTGGGGCCATTAAAGCCTCAGGTTATGGCTCCATCACATTAGATATTAGCAACTCTAATCCTAAACGTGCATTAGAGCTTGCTCAGCTTGCCTACATTGCTTGCCGTGAATACAATTTTGACCCTAAAAAAATCACCATTAATATCAACGGTGAGAAAAAAAGTGCTGAAGAGATATTTAAAACCGCCCCTGCATTGAAACAAGATGCGGATAATAGAGCAGAGGGTAGAAAGAGAAAATTTGAAGACGCTTTACAGCTTGATCCAGAAAAAGACCCAGAAACACAACGATTCAGAAAAGCGTTAAAAACAGGTCAAACCACCAATCCAAATGCACCAGAACCACCAGAAGATACAACACCTAAGCCGACCTTCTGATTCCTCGTCTCACTTATCCAAAGGGCCTGTTGAATAAATTGATCAACAGGCTCTGATATCACAACAAAAAAAGCCCAAACAATAAACTTGATAAACAGAGTATTATTTTCCTTTTTAAGAATATAAAAAATAGATTGAAGATATTTTCCGACAATGGTATTTTGCTTGATACTGTTCAAACATCGTAGTAACCCGAAGGATATCTGCCCTCAGAATTAACAACTTTTACCGAACTGCCTGTTACGGAGTATTTTATTAAGGACGATAGATGAAGAGGAACTTCAATAAATCTGTTGTAATTGTCGGTTTGTCTATTTTTGCAATGCAACCAGATGCTTTTGCTCATTCAAAGACAGTTTATGGGCTTGCAAATGCGGTCCATTTTCAAACCAAAGCTCATGGTTCATTTTATATCCAACTGGGAAGTTTTTCTCAGAAATCTAATGCTGAACGGCTTGAAAGAGACATGCGTTCTAAAACGCATCTTCCCATTCTCACTCATCTTAGAAATGGATATTATACGGTAAGAGTAGGGCCTTTCAATTCTGCAGCTGAAGTGCAAGCAGCGGGAAAACAGTTGGGCTCGCATTCTGGCCCTTCCCATATTGAGGTGAAACAGTCTAGAAGTGACGCACAACAACCTGTGCATCACCACCCGAGAAGAGCTGAACCAAGAGAGCACGTGACTCATGTAAAAAAATCCGCACCAAATGTCAGCAGTACTCCACAAAATCAGCAGCCTATCAAACAATCAGCCTCAAAATATCATATGTTTGTACAAGACATGCTTGCAAAGGATGCCTGGCTTAGACAAGGAAATTGGTTTATTGCTGGTGATGTGGGAGTACAAGTACCCACTATCAACAACCCTTTAACAGTCAATAATGGCTCAGGGTTTCCCTCACCAAATGATTTAGACAGTTTTACCACGGGAACAAACGCCGCACTCCTTTTAGGTGTAGATGGTGGGTACCAGTGGCAGCGTGAAAGCCGTTATTTCCCCGCCTATGCTTTGGGTTTACGCTATAAGCATTTCTTTAATTCGAATGTGGGTGGACAAATCACACAATACTCTCTGCCTGAGTTTACCAACTACAATTACAAATGGAATCTCTCTTCTGACATCTTATTATTCACTGGAAAATTAGATCTCGTTCGATTTGGCGCTTTTTCACCTTTCGTTAACGGTGGTGTAGGTGTCACTTTTAACCATGCCAGTGGTTATCAAGAAACTGCTCTGAATGATGTCACTCCTCGTATAAGCCCGTCTTTTGGTGATTATACACAAGCAGCATTTGCTGGGAGTGTTGGCGCAGGACTGGATTGGCAGGTGAATCCCAAGCTCATTTTGTCTTTGGGCTATGAATATCAATCATTAGGTCATATTGATTCTGGTGCAGGGACCGGTGAATGGTCAGGGAGTGCTTTACAATCTACCGATTATCATTCCAACAGCGCCATTCTAAGTGTTAATTATTTGTTTTTGAATCAATAAGTCTAAAACTTCCTTGAAATTGGAGAAAAAACGAATGCGTGATCAAGCCAAATTGTATCTTCGTACGATACTGACACTTGTCTCTTTCCAGGCATTTTCTGCCAATAATCCAATTTCTTGGCAATTAGATCACTCCTACCCTACCCCCATTCTTCAGGGAGATAGCCAGGTATTGACCTATACTTTCACCAATCAACTCCCTTTTCAATTA
>DAHWEW010000189.1:0-4554 GCA_027326225.1 Legionellaceae bacterium | reverse complement strand
AACGGTTTAAATCGTTTGAACTCAAGGTATTCCAACGAGATCGTTATACCTGTCAGTTCTGTGGATTTCAGGCCAGATTATATCAGGACATCGTTAATATCGATGGAAATTATTCTAATAACAAATTCACGAACTTGGTGACGGCTTGTTGTTTTTGTTCTCAATGTTTCTTTTTGGAATCTGTTGGTGTTGGTGGATATGGTGGTGGAACTTTGGTGTATCTGCCTGAGTTGACTCAAGCAGAATTAAATAGTCTTTGTCATGTATTATTTTGTGCAATTACCAATGATACTGGCTACAAAAATAGTGCTCAAACCATTTATCGTAGTTTCAAATTTCGTTCCCAAGCGGTTGAAGAAAAATTTGGAGAAGGAACAAGTGATCCTTCTATCTTTGGCCATTTAATGATTGATGCAGGCCCAATCAACGATGAAAGCCTAACCCATTTATTTCAGAATATAAGATTATTGCCATCAAGAGCAAAATTTCGCAAACAAATAGAAAGCTGGGCTGCAAGTGCTTTAGAAGAAATTACGAAGGGATGATATCAAAGTGAGAGACAATTCTCGGCAGAAAAAATGGGATAGGTTGGGGCGTGACCTAACAAAAATTTGACCTTCTATAGCAAAATAACGGATATTTGTTTAAATGAGGCATTGTTTAAACTTAACGAAAATGCTCATCAATGTTGGGTCAAGGCTCAACCTACGTTCAACCTAGAAAATGCAGTTCCTGGTCATTGCGTTTTCTAGGTTCAAGATGCACAACAGATGGCTTTTCGATGAACGTGGCGAATAGTGACATTAACATCAATAAGACATATAAGGACAAGGCATGGGCAAGTGGGCTGAATCTTTTTTTGAGAATGTGGATATTTTCTTTGCCTGGTTAAGTACATCCTTGAAACAAACAACAGAGTCTTATTGTGAATTAGAAACCGCAGATAGTCCTACTGTTCTTGTCAATCACGATGGTTCCTTATTGTCCATATTGGAAATTGATGGTATTACGGCTCTTGCGGGAACTGAAGAATTCGCTCGCTTAGTAGAAGGGTTGACCAATGCGTTCCAGACAGCGATGGGACGTGCGGGTCATGCCTTACAAATATATTTTAGCCACGATAAACAAAACATCAAAAAAGTTATCCGAGATATATATTCAGCAGCAGAAGCAACTGAGAAGCGTTTAGAACTTGGCTTGGAAGATTTGTTTAATGAACGAGTGAATTATCTTGCCCAATATTGTGCTGAAGAGCGCGTCTATTTTGTATTATTTACGAGACCTTTTAATCTTCCCAATGATCAATTAAAAGCCGCTAACAAAGCGAAACTCAAAATGATCAAGGATAAAAAGGCACCTTCCTTCAAAAATAGCCAAACGATATTTGCAGCTATTCCAGAGTTGAGAGATACGCATAGTGCTTATGTTCGATCGGTTCAAAATGAATTGGATTCATTGAATGTGATTGCCAAAGTGTTAGATGTACATGATGCTGTTCATGCAATAAGGATGACTGCTGATCCAGATTATACTGCAGATGATTGGAAAGCCAGTTTACCTGGTGACAAAATAGCTGTTCGTGAAGTGAATTCATTTGAAGGGGATGTGTCTGATCTGTTATGGCCGTCTTTGGCAAAGCAGGTGATTCCTAGAGATGCTGAAATAATTGATAGAAGAACTGTTTTAGTTGGCGATAAAATATATTCTTCTGCCTATATTGATTTATTTCCAAAAGATATCCGGCCTTTTATTAGTTTGTTTGCTCGTATTTTGCCCACACACATTCCCTGGCGAATTTCTTTTTTATTAGAGAGTGAAGGACTTGGTACGGTCAAATTGAAAGGATTACTGGCTGCGATTTTAAGCTTTTCTTCTGCACAAAATAGACTGATTAGCGATTCTGTTAATTTGTTAAAATATTTAAATATTAATACAGACGAATCGATTATTCGTTTACGAGTTGTGGCAACGACATGGGCGCCTGAGGGGGAGATAGCAGTGCTTCGCCGGCGTAGCTCGGAACTGGTCAAGGCGATACAAGGATGGGGCTCAACAGAGGTGTCTGAGATATGTGGTGATCCTTTTGCAGGATTTGCTGCTTCTATGCTTGCTACGACAACGGCAAGTCCGGCGGTGCCAACCATTGCACCTCTTTCTGAAGTTGTCACCATGCTACCTATTACAAGACCCGCTTCTCCTTGGCGAGAAGGAGCCTTGCTGTTTCGATCTCCTGATGGAAAGCTTTGGCCGTTTCAACCTGGTTCAACCCAGCAGACCACATGGATCGATTTGGTATATGCGCGACCTGGCTCGGGAAAATCTGTCTTATCAAACGCTCTGAATTTGGCTCTTTGTTTATCGGCAGGGATCCAACGCCTACCGCGTATTGCCATTATTGATATTGGACCATCGAGTAGTGGGTTAATTTCCTTGCTGAAAGAAGCACTTCCAGCAAACAAACGTCACTTGGTTGCATACCACCGGTTGCGAATGACTGCTGAATACTCCATTAATCCTTTTGATACGCAATTGGGTTGTCGCTATCCAACAGCATTAGAGCGGTCATTCTTAGTTAATTTCTTAACACTGTTAACGACGCCATTAGGTGCTGAGAAGCCTTATGATGCTATGCCTGATTTGACTGGGATGGTTGTTGATGAGTTATATAAAAGCTTTGCTGATGAATTTAATCCAACCCCCTACTCACCAGGTGTTGAAGAGTTTATTGATAGTATCCTAGAAGAAATAGGATTTGTACGAGATTCAAAATCAACCTGGTGGGAAGTGACTGATTCATTGTACTCAGCGGGTTTTGTTCACGAAGCAATGTTGGCTCAGAGATATGCCATGCCTTTGCTCGCGGATGCAGCCTCCATTTGTCGTACCCCATCCATTGAAGATTTATATGAAAAAGTAACAGCGCCTACAGGAGAGTCTCTTATCAACTCATTTTCTCGGATGGTTTCAGGCGCTGTGCGTGAGTATCCCATTTTATCAAGAGTCACAGCGTTTGATATTGGTGATGCCAGGGTTGTTTCACTTGATTTAGATGAAGTTGCAAAAAGTGGTGGGGATGCGGCCGACAGACAAACCTCTGTCATGTATATGCTTGCACGTTACGTGCTTGCACGTCACTATTACTTAACGGATGAAAGTATGGGCAATATTCCCATGCAATATCAAGCTTATCATAAAGATAGAATTCATGAGATAAGAGAAGATCCAAAACGAATTGTATACGATGAATTCCATCGAACATCAAAGTCTGCTGCCGTGAGAGAACAAGTCATTATTGATATGCGTGAAGGAAGAAAATGGGCTGTGCAAATAGCATTGTTATCGCAGTCAGTTGATGACTTTGATCCGGTGATGATCGATTTTGCTACTTCCATTTACATCATGGATGCAGGTCCTGCACAATCCATTGAAAAAACATGCAAAATTTTCGGTTTATCAGAAACAGCTAAAATCGCATTGCGTAATCGAGTTCATGGACCAAGGCTTGGTGGTGCTACGTTTTTGGCACAGTTTGCTACTAAAAATGGGATAACAGTTCAGTTGTTGACCATGACCCTTGGACCTATAGAATTATGGGCTTTTAGTACCACGGCAGAAGATGCAATGGTTCGTAATCAGTTGTATCGGCATATAGGTCCTGGGGAAGCAAGACGGTTTCTTGCGTCGTTATTTCCTAATGGAACTGTGTCTAAAGAAATTGCTGCACGCTTGAATGCAATCAAGGAGCAAGGCGGGTTGATTGAAGAAGAAGGCAATAAAGGCGTGGTTGAGCAATTGGTTGGTGAAATTTTAGATGCTTATGCAAGTGATCCAAACTGCAAAAGTTTACCCACAGCAAAAAAATAAAGCGCATTTAGCCTCAGTCATTCGACATTCTCTAAAGTCATGCACAAAGGCCAACTCATAAAATCACAAGAGTCGAATCAAAGAAAATTTGTTTGTTATCCTAGGGTTTGAGTAGATCCACCAGGGTGATCTGATGGATCTACTCAAACCCTAGATCAACGCTTCTTCGATTTTGTCTTACTTCGTTAGCACCGTCATCCCGAGCTTGCGAGAGATCTCCGAAATAAGTAAAGTGCTATATTCAGGAAATCCCTCGCAAGCTCGGAATGACGCGTAGGATCAAGACAAAATTATTGTTAGGAGCATTCAATGAGTCAAAATATATTAAAACCTATTGGCGGCATTTTACGGTTCGTGCCACAAGCCCACACTTTCTGAAAAAAGCTAAGTTTGAGTTTGTCTCTTTTTCTTCAATCCAGCTATCCTATAACCCTTATTATATTTTAATCGCCCGATATTTTCTGCAATAAATCGCGCAATTAAAGTTCCTATTAAAAATCTGTTACATGATAAAAGATCAAAACAAGCGCAAAAAAGCATTGACAGCTCATTTTACGACCAGTAAAATCCCCATTTTTTACCGACACACGTGTTTCTAGGAAATTAAGTTTATGCAAATAAATCCCTTCTTACCAGAGTCATTGTTTACCTTGGATTCTGAAGAGCTAGAACTCGTCCAGTCAAATAATC
>DAHWEW010000188.1:0-4558 GCA_027326225.1 Legionellaceae bacterium | reverse complement strand
AGAAGTCACAATCGCATCATCAACCAGAGCCAATAAGTCCCGAAACGTTGGCGGTGGATTGAAGTGATTCTCTTTGGCTATTTTCACTTGCTCATTTAAGAGCGTGGCAAGCATTGCTGCTTTTTTCTGCGGCACATTTTTGGCAGTTAAGATTGTAGTCAGCTCTTCCACAGGATAATTGGGCGTCGTTTCATTGATGAAACGTCTTTTTTGTGCGGTTGTCGTTTTATACCGCCCATCCATACTTTCTGGATTTTTGGTACAAAACATCATAAAACCAGGTTTTACGGAAGTGCCATCTGGGAGTTTTCCCATTAATACCCCATTAAACAAGCGCTCCATGGGTGCACTATTGATTTCATCAAAAACAATAACTGCTCCAAGAGTCGCGGCCTTTACCACCCATTTTTCTCGAAGGCTGGCGGGCATACTTGCTGGAAGCACAAAGTATGGTTTTGCTGCGGTGATTGGTTTTTCTAAATCAAGGGTTTCTTGACGTTCATATCCATGCGCTTTTAACGCATGGGTGATCAAATCACTTTTTCCATTACCTGGTTCCCCTTCTAAAACAATGCCTCCTAACCCCCCAAATAATTGGGCATTGTTTTTACTGTGAGGATTCAATAATCGCCATTCTCGCAACGCTAACAAATCATCTATAAACTGCCAAGTTTTCATCCTAGATGGGGTGATGATAAAATCTTTATATTGTTTTTCACCGCTAAAAGCGAGTTCACTCACCGGTTTGAATTGTTTCGAGAATGATTCAGCAAACGCTTTAGGCACCAAATTTTTACTAAAATCCCAGATGATTTGTTGAGTGATCAGCTCTATATCTATCGTTGGATTGCGATGGTGATAAAGAACAACCATCAACGCCATCATTTGCAGTTCACGCGGTGAAATGAGTACTTCATGAGTAGAGCGACCACACAAAAATCGATATACATCAATGATTTTTTTACTGATTTCAGCGCCATGAGCTTCTAATGGTGTGTTCTGAAAAATGGGCTTCAATACTTCCTGATAGATAAACGCAGCAGGTAAAGGCTTAAATAATAGAGCGTTACCATGCCTTAGAAAAAAAGGAGAAATCTTACGCTCGCCACCATAACTTGCAGGATTACCTGCAAAAAATACCACATGATCTTGGCTTAATTCATATAATTTATTTTTAATCCTAATCCTTCGTGGATGTTCAAATAGTCCTTCAAATTCACTCCAATTTCGTTCACACAAGTTTTCTTCATCAATGAATAATCGTTTGGGACCTAAGGACTTGTCTTTTGCCCACGCTTCTAATGCATCAAGGCCTTGATAGAGTTTTCCGCCATCTTTACTTAATTCTTTTTCAACAAAAGTGGTTTTACCAACACCTGTAAGGCCTGTTAAATAGACATACGGTGCACCCTCTGCCACTAAGGCATGGACAGCATCCAAACGTTCTTTGACAAACAATTTGGCTTCTTCTTCTGCTGTTGTTAGATTTAACTCACCAATGTCTTCTATTTCGTTAGACAAATGAAACATCCCGAGCCAAGCCTCATCGCTATTTTGTTCGGGATGATGATGAAGAAATTCACAACGTGTTTTAAGCTCAGCAAAGGATGCTTTCTCTAAATACGCTTGCACAAGTGTGGCATCGGATTCACCCAAGAGTGTACGTTTTACTTCACTATCCACTTTGTGACAAGATTGTGGTGCACCATACATATTGGTTTGAGGCGGACAAACTAACATGAGTTTTCCAGGTGCTTTTGTTAAACGTTGACGTGCCATACAATAAACTTCTAGTTGATCAATCAGCTCTTTTGAAAAGTTTCCTTTCAGAATGATGTTTGCTTCGGACTTATCCTGCACCTCTAGCTGATTATCCCCTAACGCATCGACTAAAATCCCAGCTTCTTCTTGAAACTGAAATTTCAATAAGTCTTTATTGAACACTCCATCCAGGCGCCATAATAAATCAGACGGCTTACATTCAGAAACATCGATGACTGTCCAATGAGGATCTTGTTCTTTTAAAAGATGAATAGTGGCATCCTGGTCATCACTCAAAATCACCTGTGTTGGATGGATTGAATTTTCAATATGCCAATCAGGAAGCACTTTTGGTTGTTTGACCAATGGCGGTTCAAGCGTCTTAGGCATGACAACGTCTGGAGCACAATGGACCTTAAGCATCACTTGCTGTTCTTTGCAGGCCGTTAATACTTTTGCCCAATCATCCTCACTTAAAGAACGCGTCACATGAACTACTAATTCTCTTGGATTGACTTTAGCAGCGTCCTTGATTAATCCATCTAACTTTCTTATTTTCTTTGTTGTTTGATCAAAGCGATAAGGACCTAACAATTCATCTATACGGCTGGGATTTAAGACTTCACCCTTAAGTGAGTATTCTGTCTGCCAAGAGATCTGGGGCTTTAATCGATCCCAATCGTATCCTTCTTTGAGGTGCAAACGAAAATGATCCGGGATAGGAATTTTACCCCCTGGATATTCTACCTCTTTATGCCCACATACTTCGTGCCAAAATCTTTGAAAATCATCGTCGTGCCACAACCCATTTTCAATCACAATCGATGACGATCCTTTTTCCAGGGCCTGAATCAATGCTCCTTTTTCAAAGGTTAACTGATCTTGATTTAAGATCCAGTGGCCTATTAATCTTCCTTTCCAATCTGAACTGTGAAACAGGTTGATCTTTGGATGAGTACTTGCTGCATCAAACGTTTGCTCAACAGGAATGTTAGGAATTTGTTCTGATAATTCATTGGACGAAATAGGACATTGTTCACGAACAGAAAAACGAGAATAAAAATCAGCTCCTCTGTAGCGCTTTGGATTTTGAAGATTAACCAAACCAATCACAACCATTTCATTGAGAGGTTTTGCTCCATCGATGTGGCGTATGCCGTCCAATAAGCTATTAAACCTCGCAATCTCTTCAGCAGAAAACTGATTATAATCAATGATTAAAACCGGAGGATGGGCTGGGTCTTTGTTAGCTTGTAAAAAATCATAAAATCGCCCACCAAAGGGATGAATCACCCCTTCATTGCCATCAAGTTTCACAATGGGAGCAGAGCACACCAAATCACTGGGTGAGTTGATATAAAACACGGGACGATTCGCTGACTGACATTCGTTTTGCAACGCCCAACGCATCCCATCAACCCTTGTGTTCCCCGCCAATTCAATGAGTTTATTTCGTTTATTTCCGTCACCATCGATGCATTGTTTACAATACTCCTGAAGGTTATCACCTACTCCTTTGTTTTGTTTCCAAGTTTGTAATTTCTTGGTGAAATAAGCTTTATCATTATCGTTTATCTTATCATCAGCGCTTGTCTTTGTCTGAGGACTGTCTTCTGAGGTCTTGGGGGGAGTATTTTCTTTGGTCTTTACTTGTTCTTTTTCATGAATGGTTAATTTGGCCTCATACCCTCCTAAATCACAAGTCATCCATTGTCCATTTACGTTTATTTCAACAAACATATGGCAATCACTGGTGATCACCCGTGTAGGTATATCAGGATAACACCTCGCCATTTCTTCCTTAAACGCAAATGAACGATGACGACAAGCACCTTTTTTCTGTTGGCGCATGGCTTCTAAATAATCAGCGCCTGTAGGATTTTCCTTGTCTAGTTTTAACTCGCCCTCACCAAAGCTTTTATAATAATCAATCAATTGCTTGATAGGTTTGGGTAAGACAGGATCATTTTTGGGAGGAACTTTGATTAAAAAATCAAGCGCAATCGAATGTCCATAGGATCGACTACGAATGTAATATAAATTATCAAGCTTTGAGTATTTGATTATGACGCCAGGCTCACTTGGATCCACATGGAAATGCGTCATTTCCTCATGAGGGGACAAAGAGGCAATGGGTTGCCATTCATCATCCACATAGAATAATTGTTTCCCTTGATAATGCTGATAGCCAGGTGTTTTGTTTAAAGTAGGGATGATTGTATCGATTTCATCTGGTGAACATACCAAGTGCTCACACTCAGATAACTGCAAATCTTCACTTTTGGATAGAAATATCTCTTCTAAGGAACAATGTTCATCGTTGATCTGACAGGTATCAAAGATATTAAAACGATACAATCTGGGAGTTGGACGTGGCTCTTTGTCTACGGGATAAAAAATCCGCTGTAAATTAAATTCGCTAGTCCCCCCTCCTGTATCGTTATCGAATCCATAGTTTTTGTGATGCTTCATATCTTTGTTTAGCAATCCTTGAATAGGTCCTTTGGCAGGCTTTGTACCACCTACATATAACTCTTTGAGATTTGTCGCTTTTTTTTGTAGCATTTTAATCATTGTGTGAACGTTTGATTTTGAAATCTCTTTGAGCTCAGAAAATTGAATGGTATTGAGATCGATAGGTTCACTTAAGTCAATCTTCTTATTATTGATGTATTGCCCTCCCATAGAAGTTGAGAACCGTAATTTTTTAAGATTTGGTGCGGCTAGCAACAGCATCTGTAATTGTTCTAGATCGAATGTCCATTGATTGATGGTTAGCTCTTCTAGATGTAGCAAG
>DAHWEW010000187.1:0-4599 GCA_027326225.1 Legionellaceae bacterium | reverse complement strand
TAACACATCTGCCTTCACTTCCAAAATTCTTCTCTCATTACTTAAGTTATCAAGGATATCCGCTATCCATCCCGTGATGAGACCGATCTCCTTTTCCTTAAACCCACGCGTGGTCACTGCAGGCGTGCCCAATCGTAATCCACTAGTGACAAAAGGTGAACGAGGATCCTTTGGAACCGTATTTTTGTTGACTGTAATATGTGCACTTCCTAGCGCATGATCTGCATCCTTGCCAGTCATGTTTTTTTCAATTAAATCAACCAACATCAAATGATTTTCAGTGCCTCCCGAAACAATTCGATATCCGCGAGAAATCAGTTCATTTGCCATGGTTTTAGCATTATTGATCACTTGCTGTTGATATGTTTTAAACTCAGGCTCTAATGCTTCTTTGAATGCAACCGCTTTGGCTGCGATCACATGCATCAAAGGACCTCCTTGCGTACCAGGAAAAATAGCAGAATTTAATTTCTTTTCGATTTCTTCATTTTTCTTAGCAAGAATAAGTCCCCCACGCGGACCTCGCAGTGTTTTATGGGTCGTGGTGGTCACCACATCTGCATAAGGAATAGGAGAAGGATATAATCCTACAGCAACCAAACCTGCAACATGTGCCATATCAGCCATCAAATAAGCCCCAACCTTATCAGCAATCGAGCGAAAACGAGACCAATCAAGCACTTGTGAATAGGCAGAAAACCCAGCAATAATCAGTTTTGGTCGATGCTCTATCGCCATGGCTTCTAGCACATCATAATCAATGAGCCCCGTTGTTTCATCAACACCATACAGCACACTTTTATAGAGTCTTCCAGAAAAATTAACGGATGCTCCATGAGTCAAGTGACCACCATGAGACAAAGACATGCCTAAAATCACATCACCAGGTTGAATCAAGGCAAGCATGGTCGCTGCATTTGCCTGTGAGCCAGAATGGGGCTGTACATTCACATAATCAGCTGAAAAAAGTGCTTTAGCCCTAGAAATGGCTAATTCTTCGACTCTATCAACAAATTCACACCCCCCGTAATAGCGCTTACCTGGGTATCCCTCGGCGTATTTATTGGTCAATAAAGATCCCTGTGCTTGTAACACACGTGGACTGACATAATTTTCAGAAGCAATGAGTTCGATATGATTTTCCTGACGATGACCTTCCAACCGAATGGCTTGCCATAAGTCATCATCAAAACCTTCAATGGTATAATTTCCGTCAAACATGATATTCCTTGATTTGCTTAATTCTAGAAAAATTACTTGATGATCAAGTCATTTTGAACCCGCCTAACTCCTTCAGTATTCGAAGCCACTTCTCCTGCACGTTTTTTAACAATTGCATTATTGACAAAACCACTCAATTGCACATCGTCTTTAAACGTTTTGACTTGGATCGTCAAACCATCCGTTCCAAGCACATCAACCAATCTTGCTTTTACCTTGGTTGTGATTGCAGAGCTATCGATGAACTCCCCCATACTTTCACTTTTTGGCGGAGCAGTACAGGCAAAAATAGTTAGTAAAACAAATGAAGTAAGAATTATTTTTAAATATTTTGGCATGTTATGGTCATCCTAAATAACCCAACCCCTTTGGGGCAAAATCAATTAAAACCTACCTCATCCCGAACAACGTGAGGGATCTCCTGATGCTTTGGAGATGTCTCGCAAAGCTCGACATGACGTACGGCTTTGGGAGTTGTTCCTATTACAATCAAATCATAGGGTGAATCGTCACGAAATGATTTTATCTTACTTTGTGATTAAATCATCACTTTTTTTGTGACATAATCGCAACCTAAAACACAATTTTGCCTATCCAATTGTACTCAATGAAATCAAATCCTGAGTTTCTCTGATTATTTTAGGTGAAGACCCTTTTTATCATGACGAGGTTAGTTAAACCATGAAATCAACTGTCCAACCAAGCAAAGCTCCAGAGAAAGAAGACACGAGAGTCGAGCAATCTTTTATTTTGAATCGTCTGGTTGAACTTAATGGTAAGAAACCTACCTATAAATATGCTAAAAGAGGTATCTTTTTTACACCTTCCAGTGAGGTTATCAGCAAGCCTATTAATTTTTACAATCATGGCTGCCCCATTTTGCAATGGGATATTGAGCCTGAAAAAGTTGCGCGTAATACTTTCAAAGTCTTTGCAACGGGAGATGCATTTTCTGTCATCTCTCCAGAGGTGGTGATTAATGGAGCCAACATCAATATTCATGTTGGCATAGAACATGTCAATTATTCACCCTTAGTTTTGATCCAAGAAGCTTTGCAACTGTGTCGTTGTGTCTACGAGCATGGGGCACTATCAATCACAATAGCATTACCTGAGCAATTTCATCCTATTCTTCATTTTAACGACTTTAATAGTCTGATTTTGAGCCTGTTTAAGGCAAGTGGTGCCAATAAAGTATATTTTTATGATAATCATTATACTGGAAAATTAGATGAAACAAACCTGAAAGCAGTCATTCCTCTCACCTTATCCCAACGATCAGACAAAGCACATTATCAAATTGATAGACAGGAGTTATGTGCATACCTTCAGTTTCCAAAGGATGAAGAACACTTCAAACATCTTGCAAGTCTTGATCAGCAAATCATGCATTTTACTCGTCGGCGTAAGTTTGAACGGACATGGTCTAAATTTTGTCATGAAACATCAAACATCTTGGCCTTACTAAGTGACCAAGACCTCTTATCTGAACTCAAAATTCCAGAAATTACCATTCAACCTCATATTCTACTTTGCTGTTCAGCAAACAAACCTTTGGCTGAAAAGATTGCAGCACATCTTCGCATGCATGGAGAAATGGTAAAATGTTACTCTATCGAAGGGAAAGGTGAGCACGCGATGATACCCGATGCTGCCGCGATTTGTGGTTCTGTAGTCACCATCATTCAATCAACCAGACCTAATCCTGATTGCAAAGAAGAAGTAGAGGAATATCAAAAAAATGGGGCATCATGCTACTTATTCGAAGCACTTATGATAGCCAAACAGGCCCACCTGAGAGGCGCTCTGACGATTAACTTGATTAATCCTTATCAATTTAATGCTCGCTCAGACAAAGCGGAAGATAACTTCAAAGGAAAAACAGGAGCGTATGTCCAACAAATAGGCACGCTACTCGCAGCAGCCGGGGTCAATCAAGTGATCACAGCCGAATGCCACGATAACCATACCATGACAGGCAGTTACACTGGGAAAAAAATAAAAGGATCAGCGATATCTGCCATCTCAGTTATCTCTTCTAGGCTCGCCAATGAATGGGCTCATGATGCTTCTAAAGGACAATTACGTCTGGTTACCCCAGACACAGGCGCTGCAAAAAGGACAAAAGAACTTACCGAGCAATTACAATCCATCATGGGTAAGAAACTATGTCAGTCGCGTGTGCTTGGTGAAAAACAGCGGGATTCTCATAAAGACGACAGTGCCTTAATCAGCTGCCTTAACTCAGGCAATATTGGCATTAATCCGCATGATAAATATTTGATTACGGATGATGAAACGGCTACTGGAAACACGTTATGCCAAGCAGTTGAAGGTCTTATTAAGAATGGTGCAACCAATATTGCGGTGGTCGTTGTCCATAACAATATGCCTTTAGATTGGTTATCACGCCAGTTATGTTTAGCAAGATTTTTTTATTTGGGCGTGAGTGATCTTCATTTTAGTGATACACACGAAATGGGAACATTAGCAAAAAATTATGATGATTTGATCATGCATTACAGTGAACGTACCCAATTACCCCCAAGCCAGATCGAAGCACAAGTTTTAAGCTGGTTTAAAGACAATTTGGCTAAGCATTTTTCTGACCCTTCAGAAGGATATTTCATCGCTGAATTGGCTCGGTTCAAGTCAATGTTCCATCAACTGGAATCAAGAATAAAGGTCCATTCTTTAGCCAATGAATTTGCCAATAAGGTAACCACTACACCGTATCTAGGTCATTCTCAGGCCTTTGAATATAAGGTGAATGAATTCATCAAAAAAATTCAGAAAAATCCTGTTCATGGCATCGTAGCCTTTGCAGGAGCCAGTTTGCCCGCAGCATCTGCAGTGGCATTAGAGTTGAGATTGCCTTTACACATCATTGAGCAAACCATCTCGGGCGTCAAGCAACAAAAACTCACATTACCTAAGCCCACATTTGCTCTCATTGGCACGCCTAGTGAATTGACCTTAGAAACATTGGCCAGAGATACAGGCTATACAGTAGATAAGTTGTTGCCTAAAGGCATAGAACATATTGATGGTGATCTCTCTATTGTTTCGAACAAATCATCTCATCCTCTGCCAGATATTGAAGCACATGAAAGAACGACATCAGCAGAATATGATAAAGCTATGATGCAACCATTATCTGTACTTGAAGACATTTACGGTCAGATCAGACGCCAAGTGGATTGGCAAGATAGACCCATAAAATTGCTAGGAATTGGGAGTGATGGTCAAGTATTGGCAGGCCAATTGTGTCATTTATTAAATCATAAAGGAGGCAAAATAGGAATTGCAGCCGTTGAGCATTATGGTTCTGAACCCATACTGAGTGTGGATAGAAACAGTTTAGGAATGGGCGATATA
>DAHWEW010000186.1:0-4620 GCA_027326225.1 Legionellaceae bacterium | reverse complement strand
TGCTAGCTTTGTGTTGATTTTCAGTTAAAAATCGCACTGCTGCTTCTTTAAAACTACGTTTTGGCCGTACGCCGTAAATAGCGGCTTGCCTAACCTCCTCGATTCGTCTGGCTAGATACTGCTCCGCTTCTTGGAGAGACTTTGCGCCAGTACTTTCTCGAAGGCGGCATCCAAGGATTTGTTTTTCGATGTGCCAAATGTCACCTCTTTTAAACAGCCCTGTTGTTTGTTTGCGTCCCATGGTTTGTTACTCCTTTGTTCCGTGCCGCTTGGACGCCCACTACGCTGCTTATATTGATCTACCCAAGCATCTAGGTCAAGTCGATCAAATGCAACGCCTTGTGTGCCGATAGGAATTTCGATAAGATGGGGCCTTACGAGATGGTTAAAACGGTTTTTATCCATGCCGATATATTTCGGTACATCTTTTAGCCGGATAAGGCGGGGTAATAAGCTGATAGTAGACATAATAAATAATATCAAATAAAACGTAACGTTTAATTAGTAAAACATATCGTGTTATTTGTGTCAATGATTTCTGCATTCCTGATTTACGGTGCTTTCGTTACATAACATTTATAGGGCGAGGATCACGAGATATTTTTAGATGGCATGTGATGGTTTTGGAGTGATAGTTTGATGAGCGTTCGCACTGCTAGAATAGACGATAGATATCCCTGGAATACTTTTTGAACCATGCTTTTTTTGTACACGTACCGGAATTATTTTTTATATACTGCAATTGAACCTTCAGTATTTCGGTCGCCTGAATTGAAATAAGTACCGGTAAGAGTATTTCTATTGCACAGTACAAGCTCTGCAGTTCCAATATGTCTTGTCATCGTATCTGATTCTCGATCATGTGGAATATTATTATAATTATAAATAAGCACCGGCAAAGCTTGTGCGCAAAGAATCGCCGCAGAAAAGCTACTGGAGGTGGATTTATCGAAACTAATCGCAATAGAAATTTTTGACCATCGCTGCTTAATACATAAAGTGATATCAAATGTCTTGCGGTGGGGCTTAGATTTCAATTTTCCCTTCCACTCCCCAGCTAAATCTGGTTCAGAAATTCCAAATAACAACCTGAAAAAAGGGTGTCGCCACAGCCAATTATCGAAGACCCAATATAAGATCAGAAAAATAAAGAATGCGCTTGGAGCAGGTATGAAATTTTTTATTATCGAATTAATTTCAATAGAGTTTAGCCAATTAGATAATGTGGCTGTGATGACTGTTGCTATGCCCATCATCCACCACAGTGGTTTATTTCTTTTATCAACATCAGTTTGGTACGAATGCATGAACTATCTGCCATTAAGAAGTTGCTGAAGTGCATATGCAGAATGTAAAGATGTTGCCAATCTCCCAACGTATGTAGGGCGAACATCATCAAGCACTTCGTTCAATTCGGCATTCAACTTTTTTAATTCTGATACTTTTAAACCATCAGTTGAAAATAACAACCGAGTTCCATTTGGAACCAAAATGCTGGCTTGTTTTATGATGTCTGTCTCAAGTTGTTGGGAATAACTCAAGAATCTTTCCAAAAACTCAAATTGCCCTCCTTCATAAAATGCAGACGTCATTGAATCATCGTCGAACGAGTAAGCAAGGCCACAAATATCATAACTTGATATATCAATAGTCATGTTGGCATCCTCTTTAAGAGTTTTAAGAAGGCGGATAATGCGTTTCAAATTACCACCAGTCTTATTGTCCTTAAATTCGAGCATAGCGTTGTGTAAGAATGGAAAATTATTAACCCAGTCGTTTGTTTCTACATCCAACACTTGAATGCCAAGGTACCTTTTCAGAGAAGTTCTTTCGTAATTTTTATTTTTTATCCAGTTACCAGGAACTACATCAACATCTCGTTGGAGTGAACCACCTGAAATTCCGATGCACTTCGCTTTCTCTTTTACTGTGGTAGCAGGAAACCCTTTTATTAGTCCATGCTTGCTTTTACTACGAAGTTCGCGAACCGTAGTTGCAGGATCCTGAGTGTATGCGCTTACTGATGTGTAGGCTCCTTGAGTTGCTGTAAAAAATGAGCCTGATGCAATAATCAGATCAATGTCACTATAAATTCTGATATGGGTGTCGTTGGTAACTGAGCCTTGGAAATCGAAGGTTGGATAAAGCCCCTCACTATTAAGATAGGTTTCAAGCTGATTTTTAACACGCCAACCTGTTTTGACCACAATATTACTTTGCTGGAATGAAACAGGTTCCATTGAGCCAATAAGGTATTTTTCTGTATCTGAAAGAGTACGTTTGTCCATCGCACTTGAAAGAGTAATTCTGTTAGCAGCTTGGTCATATCGTCGTTCATAAAGTCGATGGAGTTTTGTTCTTATATCCATGATGAAAATCCTTATCTCATGAAAAAATATTGATATCAAATTTGCTATAACATATGATAGCAAAAAAACAAACGCTAGGATAAGGCACATATGCCAAAACATCAAGAATACAGCTCTAAATTATTGCAAATTAGGTCAAAACACCGACTGAGCCAAGAAGAGTTAGCCGCTAGGCTAAATATTTCTTTCGCTACCGTCAATCGTTGGGAGAATGGCAAATCGGAGCCTCAGAAAGCAGCTAAAGAGCTCATTGATGAAATGTTTGAGATGCTTCAAGAAACCCCACCATCATTAGCTCCATCTACACGCAAAAAGCGAGGTGTTCCTTCTGGATCATCCAGTATGACCACAAAACCGATGGAGCAAATGCTGTGGGATGCCGCTTGCTCAATTCGCGGAGAAAAAGACGCGGCAAAGTTCAAAGACTATTTACTCCCTCTTCTATTCTTAAAGCGTCTCTCAGACGTATTCGATGACGAGATCGACCGTCTCGCTGAAGAATATGATGATCGTGAAGCCGCATTAGAAATTGTGGAAGACGATCATGACCTGCTTCGTTTTTATCTGCCGCTAGAATCTCGATGGGCTGTAATTAGTGGTCGTGAAAATTATGAATGGTCATCTAAAGAGAAACCTCGTGATATTGGTGAGCATCTTACCAAAGCGGTTCGTGCTGTTGTTAAACAAAATCCACAACTTTCTGGTGTGATTGATATTGTAGATTTTGCTGCCGAACGCAATGGTGAACGCGATATCAACCCAGCCAAGCTAAGAGATGTTGTTGAAACATTTTCTGATCCTCGTTACCGCCTGGGTCTTGCTGACGTTCAGCCCGATTTCTTAGGTCGTGCTTATGAATATCTTTTAAGAAAGTTTGCTGAAGGCTCAGGACAAAGTGCGGGCGAGTTCTTTACACCAACTGAAGTGGGTTTTCTTATGGCACATATAATGCGTCCTAGACCTGGAGAAGAATGTCATGACTATGCTTGTGGTTCAGCTGGACTTCTCGTAAAGCTTCAACTTGTTGCTCGTGAGTTAGACCCAACCAGTAAAGTTCCACTCAAACTGGCAGGACAAGAACTTCAAGCTGAAAGTTTTGCTGTCGCAAAAATGAATGGGATCATTCACGACATGAACATTGAGCTTCAGCGTGGCGATACGATGATTAACCCTAAATTCCGTGGCTCTGATGGAAGATTAAAAACATTCGACATCGTGGTTGCAAACCCAATGTGGAACCAACCTTTCTCTCCTGACATATTTGCTCACGATCCATTTGATCGATTTAGAGCTACAGGCGGTATCACATCAGGCAAAGGTGACTGGGCATGGTTGCAACACACACTTGCTTGCTTAGATGACGATGGCCGTGCTGCCGTGGTGTTGGATATGGGAGCGGTGACTCGTGGATCAGGTAGTAAGAACGAAGATAAAGAACGCAACATCCGTAAGTGGTTTGTTGATCATGATTATGTGGATGGGGTGATTCTGCTCCCAGAAAATTTGTTTTACAACACCACTGCCGCGGGTGTGATCGTTGTACTCAACAAACGTAAGCCAGTCTCTCGAAAAGGTAAGATCACTCTCTTCAATGCGAGCAAGCATTTTTTCAAAGGGAAGCCAAAGAACTATCTGGCAGAAGATGACATTCGCTCAATGGCGGCGACTTACCTCAAGGGTGAAGCCGCTGATGGAGAGGTTGCAGTCATCACAATTAAACAAGCCGAAGAAGCCGACTACAATTTGAGTCCGAGTCGTTGGGTTGGACAGTCTTTAGAGACAGAGGTTAAGTCAATTTCAAACCTGCTCTCAACCCTTGAGCGTATCAACAAGCAGGAATCAGCTCTTACATCTGACTTATTAACTGATAACTGCCCAAACTTTTTTGTATGCAAAAAATAAATTTATGATATGGTAGTATTCTTGTGGTTATCTATTGAAAATAAAAAGAGTTTAGGAAAATTATGGGTATGGATGCACAAAATTATGTAAGCACATTGAGCAATATGTTACGGTATAAAACGGCCATAAAAAAATGTACAGCGATTGTTTCATAAAATCATTGAGCACAAAACGATCAGATTGTGGTCAATGAGTGATGACAAAGCAGAGTTTCGTAAGATGAGGCGTCTCGTGGGTTTAGATGAAGCGAAAAATGTAATCGATAATCGACAAATCAGTGATGCGCTCATTGCGAATGGGATCATGCGGTTGGCAGATAAAGATGATCTGTTAGTACTGCATGATGGTT
>DAHWEW010000185.1:0-4623 GCA_027326225.1 Legionellaceae bacterium | reverse complement strand
TATACAAGATGGCATCACTTCTTTATCTTGGATTGCGCGTTGAAACATGCCGACAAGTATTTTCTACCCGTGATGTCACTGAAATAGACGAGATATGGCATTTGAGATACACTAAGCTCGCAATTTATATGCAACATATTAAGCCTTACATGGAGAGAATAATGAGTAAGAATGCAATCCTCGCGGCTATTAAAGATCATGATGCCAAATTTATCGATCTGCGTTTCACAGATACGATTGGCAAAGAGCAGCATATCACGATTCCTGTATCCGCTGTTGATGATGATTTTATTGAAAATGGAAAAATGATAGATGGATCATCATTCAAAGGGTGGCAGAAAATTCATCAATCAGATCTGGCCTTACTTCCTGACTTGTCATCAATCCTTCCTGATCCGTTCTATCAAGATAAAACCTTATTCATTCGCTGTAATGTCGTTGATCCACAAACCATGTTGGGATATGAACGATGTCCTCGTTCCATTGCAGAACGTGCTGAAGCTTATTTGAAATCAACAGGCATAGCAGATCATGTTTTTTTTGGACCAGAACCTGAATTTTTTATGTTTGACGATGTTCGTTGGGAATCAAAAATGAGTGGTGCATTTTATGCGATTGACTCTGAGGAAGCACAATGGAATTCTGGTCAAACAATTGACGGTGGGAATACAGGACATCGTCCAAACATCAAAGGAGGCTATTTTCCAGTTCCTCCGGTTGATTCATCACAAGATATTCGTTCAGCCATTTGCCAAACTTTAGAATCATTAGGAATTGTTGTTGAAGCACATCATCATGAGGTGGCTACTGCTAATCAATGTGAGGTGGCAACCCGTTATAACAGTCTCACCAAAAAGGCAGATGAACTGCAAATATTAAAATATGTGATACATAATATTGCTCATCAGTATGGTAAAACAGCTACCTTTATGCCCAAACCATTGGTTGGCGATAATGGCAGTGGCATGCATTGCCATCAATCATTGTCTAAAGATGGGAATAATTTATTTTCTGGTGATCAATATGCAGGTTTATCGGAAACTGCTTTGTATTATATTGGCGGTATCATTAAGCATGCTAGAGCGTTAAATGCCTTTACCAATCCCACAACAAATAGCTATAAGCGACTGGTTCCAGGATTTGAAGCACCCGTATTGCTGGCATATTCCTCAAGAAATCGCTCAGCGGCTATTCGTATTCCTCATGTAAGTAATCCACGTGCTCGTCGCATTGAAGTAAGATTCCCAGATCCAGCTTCCAACCCATATCTTGCATTCACAGCCATGATGATGGCAGGCATAGATGGGATTCAGAATAAAATTCATCCCGGTTCACCTATCGATAAAGATTTATATGATTTGCCTCCCGAAGAATTGATTGATGTACCAACGGTGTCTAGCTCGCTAGAAATGGCAATAGAACACTTACGAAATGATCATGAATTTTTGCTGCAAGGAGATGTTTTTACCAAAGAATTTATTCAAAGTCATATTGCTTTACGAGAAATGGATATTGAACTGGTCCGCAGTTTGGTTCATCCTATAGAGTTTGAACTCTATTATAGTAGCTAAGGAATGGGGCAGAGGTCTCTGCCCTACATAATATAAGGGACAAACTCATGAGATTGGTTGTGTTTATTATTGGGCTTTTTTTTTCATTAAATACCCTTCAAGCCGACTCCTCTGAAATTTACAAATGGACTGATAGTAATGGCAATGTACACTACAGTGACAAGCCAGCGCCAGGAGCCGAACAAGTCAATATACCAACGGGCGAGGTATTCTCCTCTCCTAGTAAAGAGCCTGAAGAAAATCCCCCTGAAGAAAAAAATACACCAGCAGAAACGGGCTATGAGAAAATATCCATCATCGAGCCCGCCGATCAAACAACCATCCGTAACCCACAAGGAACTGTCTCTGTCGCACTCAATCTTCAACCTCAATTACGAAAAGAAGATGCTGTTCAAGTGCTCGTTGATGGGGAGCCCATTAGTCCTCCGAAACCTGCCACTGTTTTTTTCTTGCAAAATTTGACTCGAGGCTCTCATACCATTACCGCACAAGTCGTTAATTCAGAAGGTAATATCTTGAAAACAAGTGACTCTATTACTATTTTTATGATGCAACCCAGAGTAGGTATGGTTCCACACTAGATCCTGTCGACAATGATTTATCACGCCTGCAAATTGAGCAAATTTGCTTAATTTTCACTGTGAGGACTCTGGCCCTTGAAATTTTTATCTTTGTCCTCATATTCATATACCAACTCATTTGTTAAACCCATCTTTACAGGAGATATATTAATGGTTAGTAAGCAACAAACCATGGGATTTCAAACAGAAGTGAAGCAGATGTTACATCTGGTTGTTCATTCTCTATATAGCAACAAAGAAATTTTCTTACGAGAATTGATTTCAAATGCTTCAGATGCGCTTGATAAACTTCGTTTTCTCGCATTATCAGATGGCGCTCTTTATGAAGGAGATTCTGATCTTCGCATCACAATTGAATACAACGAGAAACTAAAAACCATTACTATTTCTGACAATGGGATAGGATTAAATTGGGATGAAGCCGTTGAAAATCTTGGAACGATTGCCAAGTCTGGCACCAAAGAATTCATGAGTCACTTAACAGGCGAAAGTGCCAAAGATTCAAAATTGATTGGACAATTTGGTGTGGGTTTTTATTCTGCATTTATTGTCGCTGACAAAGTCACCGTAAAATCTAGACGTGCAGGGCTTACGCCTGATTTAGGTATTGTCTGGGAATCAGCAGGAGAAGGTGAATTTACCATTGGTCATGAAAAGAAAAAAGAACGCGGCACTCAAGTGATATTGCATTTGAAAGAAGATTCCGATGAGTTTTTAAGTGATTGGCGTTTAAGAAATATCATCAGTAAATATTCAGATCATATCTGTTGGCCGATTGTGATGAAAAAGATGGAGTCAGCAGACAAAGATAAAAAAGAACAAGAGGAAGAGTCATTTGAAACGGTGAATAAGGCCACAGCATTATGGACACTGCCCAAGGCAGACATCACTGATGATGAGTATAAAGCGCTCTATAAACATATTTCTCATGATTATCAAGAGCCGCTAGTTTGGTCTCACAATCATGTGGAAGGTAAGCATGAATATATCAGTCTTTTATATATTCCAAGTCATGCCTCATTTGATCTTTGGCAGCAGGAAGTGAAACACGGTTTAAAATTATATGTCAAACGTGTATTTATTATGGATGAAGCCTCTCAATTTTTACCTCGATATTTGCGTTTTGTGAAAGGGATTGTTGATGCGAGTGATCTGCCACTAAATATTTCACGTGAGATCCTCCAGGATAATAAACAAGTAGAGAGCATTCGCTCGGCTTCAACAAAGCGTATTTTATCGATGCTTGAAAAAATGAGCACTGAGGATAAAGAGTCTTATCAAAAATTCTGGGATGAATTTGGTTTGGTATTGAAAGAAGGGCCCATTGAAGATTTTGCCAATCGAGAAGCCATAGCCAAATTACTTCAATTTTCTACCACAAAAAGCAACAGTGAAAAACAAACCGTCACTCTAAAAGACTATGTTGCAAGAATGCAGGAAGGGCAAGATAAGATATATTACATCACAGCTTCAAGTTATAATGCCGCCAGTCACAGTCCGCATTTGGAAATCTTTAAGAAGAAAGATATTGAAGTGTTATTGTTAAGCGATAGAGTCGATGAATGGTTGGTTGGATATTTGAGTGAGTTTGATGGAAAAAAACTGCAATCCATCAGCAAAGGTAAGGTTGATTTACCCAATGAGCAAAAAGAAGAAGTAAAAGAGCAGGAAGAGACGCTTGCACCCATGCTCAAACAAATCAAAGAACTCTTAGGCTCTCGCATTAAAGATGTGCAACTCACCAATCGTCTCACCGATTCTCCTGCTTGTATTGTCGCAGACGAGCAAGATATGGGACTTGAAATGCAGCGGATTTTACAAGCATCTGGTCAAAAATTACCTGAAACCAAGCCCATTTTGGAAATTAACCCAGAGCATGCGCTGATCAAACGTCTACATGCCATTGAGGATGATAGTCGTTTTGAACAGTGGGTCGTGGTTCTATTTGAACAGGCCGTGCTTGCTGAAGGTGGACAATTAGATAATCCAGCTGATTTTGTGAATCGAGTGAATCAGTTGTTGATAGCCTCTTGAAACATGGGCGTTTGAATCAATCTGTATGCATCAAGAAGGTGCATACAGATTTTCCTTGAGAGAATCATGTGAACCATATTCGCCTGGTTTTTTGCGGATAGCGCTTAGGCCATTTAATGCTTCAATAGTATCAGGATGAAACAGATCTTTCGTTGCTCTTCGTTTATTGGTGTAATCTATTTTTTCTGGTCTTGGGATGGGTTCCATTTTTTCTTGAGCTGATGATGCTTCTTCCAATTTTTTCCTATATTTAACAATCTCCTGACTTGAAAAAAACATGGATACACCAGGAGATACTATCTCGTCATCTCTGCTTCTTGATGATTTAAATGAAGTACCTTGGATCATAGGGCATCCTTTTTCCATTGGGGATAAAGTAATCTTAGCGCTTCTTTGAGTTTGCTCGTTACTGTCTGTGTTGGTCTTTATAAGCATGA
>DAHWEW010000184.1:0-4625 GCA_027326225.1 Legionellaceae bacterium | reverse complement strand
GCTTGAGCTGATGGCCCATCATAATTTTTCGGGTGTTCCAGTGGTTGATGGAGAGCATTTGATTGGGATTGTAACCAGCCGTGATATCCGGTTTGAAACCAATTTATCTTTACCTGTATCTGCAGTGATGACACCCAAAAATCGTTTGGTTACCGTCAAAGAGGGCGCCAGCAGAGAGGAAGTACGAAGCTTGCTCCATAAGCACCGAATTGAAAAACTATTGGTCGTTAATGATGCCTTTTGTTTGCGTGGATTAATCACAGTCAAAGACATTCAAAAAGCCAAAGAAAATCCTTATGCATGTAAAGATGATTCTGAACAGCTACGCGTGGGAGCTGCGGTCGGAGTAGGCGAAGGAACCGATGAGCGCGTTTCTGAATTGGTGGATGCAGGTGTTGATGTGATTATTGTTGATACGGCACATGGTCATTCACAACGGGTTTTGGATAAAGTGAAATGGATCAAAAAGCATTTCCCTCATATGCAGGTGATCGGAGGAAATATTGCGACAGCTCAAGCTGCAAAGGATTTGGTTGCTGCTGGTGCTGATGCTGTTAAAGTTGGGATTGGTCCTGGCTCAATTTGTACCACACGTATTGTCACAGGTGTTGGTGTGCCACAAATCACAGCTATAGCCAATGTTGCTGCAGGCATTAAAAATAAAGTGCCAGTGATTGCTGATGGTGGCATTCGTTTTTCAGGAGATATTTGTAAAGCATTGGCAGCAGGTGCGTCGACTGTCATGATCGGTGGTTTGTTTGCAGGTGCTGAAGAGTCTCCGGGCGAGATAGAGCTCTTTCAAGGAAGAACCTACAAAGGGTATCGTGGTATGGGATCCATTGGTGCAATGTCTCAAGGTTCTAGTGATCGATATTTTCAAGAAATCAATCAAGGGACTGAAAAATTGGTGCCTGAGGGTATTGAGGGTCGTGTTCCTTATAAAGGCCCTATACAGAGCATTATTCATCAAATTTTGGGAGGACTTCGTTCTTGTATGGGATATACGGGGTGTAGCACCATCGATAAGCTGCATAAACAAGCTGAATTTGTGCAAGTCACACATGCCGGTATGCGTGAATCACATGTGCATGATGTGAATATCACCAAGCAGGCCCCTAATTACCAAGTTGATAACTGATCCATGAAAAATATCAAACAAAAACCGCTCATTATTTTAGATTTTGGTTCGCAATATACTCAGTTGATTGGCCGACGCGTCAGAGAAATGGGAGTCTACTGTGAAATTTATCCCTATCATGTAGATGTCGCTCATATCAAAAAATTAGAACCCTGTGGGTTTATTCTATCTGGAGGACCTGCCACAGTCACTCATGAAACCAATCCGAGGGCGCCAGCATTTATTTTTCAATCAGGCCTTCCCATACTTGGTATTTGTTATGGTATGCAAACCATGGCAGCAGAGCTCGGTGGGCGAGTAGAATCTTCAACCGTGCGTGAATTTGGTTATGCACAATTAGAACTGCATGGTCAGAGCTTATTACTCAGTCATATCGAAGATAGAACCAGCGGGTCAGGTGAGGCCATGCTCGATGTGTGGATGAGTCATGGAGATAAAGTAACCTCACTCCCCAAGGGATTTAAAACAATTTGTAAAACGACAAATGCACCAATTGCCGGCATGGCTGATGAGTCTCGTCATTGGTATGGTTTACAATTTCATCCAGAAGTCACTCATACTCTACAAGGATATAGAATATTACAACGTTTTGTGGTTGAGATTTGTCAGGCAAAGACGGATTGGACACCAGAACATATCATTGAAAGTGCAGTTGCAAATATCAAAAAACAAGTAGGGGACCAATCTGTTTTATTGGCCCTTTCAGGTGGCGTTGATTCTTCGGTTGTTGCGGCACTGCTTCATCAAGCGATAGGTTCTCAATTGGTTTGTGTCTTTGTAGATACAGGTCTTCTTCGATTAAATGAAGGCCGTGAAGTGATGGCGATGTTCAACCAGCACATGGGGATCAAAATCATTGAAGTTCATGCAGAGGATATTTTTTTAAAAGCTTTGGATCAAGTCTCATGTCCCGAACAAAAACGCAAAATCATTGGTCGAACATTTATTGAATTATTTGAAAGTGAAGCCAATAAAATCCCTAACGTCAAATGGTTGGCACAAGGTACCATTTATCCGGATGTGATTGAATCTGCGGCAACATCCATGCATAGTAATTCAGAGGTGATCAAATCACATCACAATGTAGCAGGTCTTCCTGAGACCATGAATCTAAAATTATTAGAGCCCATTCGTGAATTATTTAAAGACGAAGTACGTAAAATAGGGTTAGAGTTAGGATTACACTATGACATGGTGTATCGCCATCCTTTTCCAGGGCCTGGTTTGGGGGTTCGAATATTAGGTGCAGTTCAAAAGAAATATGTCGATATTTTACGCCATGCCGATGCTATCTTTATAGAAGAACTTCGTGCGGCTGATTTATATCATAAAGTCAGTCAAGCTTTTGCGGTGTTTTTACCTATCAAGAGTGTGGGTGTGAAGGGGGATGGCAGGCGTTATGAATATGTGATTTGTCTTCGTGCAGTTCATACCATAGATTTTATGACAGCCCACTGGTCAGAACTACCATGGGATTTTTTAGCACAAGTATCAAATCGAATCATGAATGAAGTCGATAATGTATCTCGAGTGACCTATGATATATCAGGAAAACCCCCGGCAACCATTGAATGGGAATGATCTCTCTTGGATGAAAGAGGCGTACGCTTTGGCATTGATGTCTAAAAGTGTAGGGGAGGTCCCTATTGGTGCGCTTGTTGTGAGTCATGATAATCGCATCTTAGGTCGTGGTTGGAATCAAGTGGTGCACCAGCATGATCCTTCGGCTCATGCTGAAATTAATGCTATCCGCGAGGCATCAAGAGCGCTTCAAAACTACCGGCTCGAGAATGCCACCCTTTATGTGACCCTAGAGCCTTGTTGTATGTGTGCAGGCGCTATGGTTCATGCTCGTATCAAACGACTTGTATTTGCAACTCGAGATTTCAAAGCCGGTGCTGCAGGATCTGTTTATAATTTATTGCAAGGGTACCCATTAAATCATCAAATACAAATTGATGAAGGTTTTTTGCAGCAGGAATGCCAAGCTTTACTGAGTGACTTTTTTAAGGATAGGCGTTAGGCTGGACTTTGGCCTTTTTTATAAAATAGACCTTTGTACTATCGAATCAAAAGTTACTTGCGTCGTTGGTGCGCGTGCTGGGTGAAATCGTCACAAAGCTGGCAAGCTCAAGAATGATTGGTATGGTTTTTGGAGGTCTGTTGGGACGCATCTGCCGCGAACATCGCGACAGATATCATCTGTGAGACTACATTGACAATTCCATGGGTCGCACCGGTGGGTTTAAATGGTCTCGCGAAAGCGTAAGATCGGCGGTTCTCACTTCTTCAAGGCGGGTAATGGCCGCCAAATTTCGCCTCACCTCCGTGACCGCATGGCTAACATCCTCGGCGCAACAGCAAAAGTCCCACAGCCCCGTCGGACCCCCGTAGCGGTGTATTAATGCAAAATCGAGACCAAGACCAGCACCAACTTGCCCGATAGGGAACCACAACTCATCACGATCATTATCCCAATTGCAAAATGCTAAAACTCTCGGCAATGTTTCTCTGGGAATATCCTCCCTATCGACATTGAAGGACGGTAGGGGAAAAAACGAACGGTCTGTTCTGCAACATTCTTGCGCAACGTGAGCTGGAACATCACGTTTGGCCATGCCCACTTTCATCCAAGCGGCCCTCATTGCAGCCCAGTTCTCTGCAGCACGCCACGCAGCATAGCCAGTAATGTACTCTTGCAATGCCGTTATAAGCGGTGTCAAATCAAAATGAGCACTTTGGTGCTCAGCACCATGTTGTTGATATTTCAGCCCTACAGGTTTCCCTGTTGCTTCATCGATACGCTCTATTTGTTCAATACGTGCTAACATCTGTGCTTTGGTGGCATCATCCATATGACGCTCTAGCATGCGGCACATGTGCGTGTCTTTCGCCCAATAGGCGTATTCATAGGCTGAGCAGTGAAAGGTACGGCCGGAGTAATCTGTAAATCTCCTTTGATAACATAAGGCTCTCTGTATCTTTTCTACATTTCCTTGGTATACCTCTGTAAATAGCCACTCCGCCTTATCCTGCTCTCCATAAGCGACTTGCTGCAGGAATTTATCTAATAGGCGTGTTGGTTGGAAAAGAGAGTACATTCTTTTTGACGTACTCACTAGATTGTTTATATCTGATTCATCTTTTAAATGAGACCCAATTTTCAAAAGCAGTTTATCAGGTAGCGCATCGAAGTCAGATAACAACCACTTTTCAATCTCCAGAGGTAATTGTGCCGCTTGCAATAGTTTGCTTAAAGCAGTGAGTAGCTCAACTTTATTCTCTTGTGGCAATGTATTAAAACTCAAACAAGCTTGTTTTATCTCTTCTGATGAAAGGTGTTGGTCTTGAGGATTTTCATGAATCCATTCCATCGCATTGCTATACAGAAGTTCGTCTGGCATATCTATCTCGAGTTTAGCCATTTTTCCCTAATCCGTTCGCCCTGAGGAGCGTGCATAGCACGCGTCTCGAAGGACTAGATTCT
>DAHWEW010000183.1:0-4678 GCA_027326225.1 Legionellaceae bacterium | reverse complement strand
GAACTATTTAAATCAACAAAAGAAGATTCAAAAATCAAAGCCTTGATGCTGACTGGTACAGGTAAAGCATTCTCTGCTGGGGCTGATATTTCACGTATGGCTGATTTTAACGCTGAAAGTGGTTATCAATTTGCCTGTTATGGACAGGATGTTTTTCGCCAATTAGAAACCTTAGGTAAACCATCACTCATTGCCGTGAATGGGTATGCATTTGGTGGTGGATGTGAGCTATCAATGGCAGCGACCATGCGGATAGCATCGACAAATGCCCAATTTGGTCAGCCAGAAGTCAAATTAGGTATTATTCCTGGTTATGGTGGGACACAACGCTTGGCACGTTTAATAGGAAAGGGCAGAGCACTGGATCTTTGTTTAACGGGGCGTTTTATTAACGCAGAGACAGCTTTGCAATGGGGTTTAGTGAGTGAAGTAGTAGAACCTGATGCTTTGATATCGACGGGAAAACGAATTCTATCAAACCTTTTGAGCCTTGCTCCTTTGGCTATTCAAAGCATCATGGAATGCATCGATAGAGGGTATGATATGTCCTTATCCGATGCTTTGCATCTTGAAGCGGTCCATTTTGCTAAGGTTTGTGCAACGGAAGATAAAAACGAGGGAGTGGCTGCATTTCTTGAAAAAAGAACAGCGCATTTTAAGGGAGTGTAAGATGACGACTGATCTTGTCTTTTCTCGGGAAAATCATATAGGAATCATTACATTACAACGAGTTGATGCGTTAAATGCTTTGACCTTGCCCATGATTTTAGCTTTGCAACACCAGTTGGAGGAATGGCATGATGCGGATGATATTCATGCGGTTGCCATTCAATCAGCTGCAGCAGGAAAAGCTTTCTGTGCTGGAGGGGATATTCGTTGGTTGTACGATAGAAGATCTCATGATGCGCACCTGCAAATGCAATTTTTTTGGCATGAATATCGATTAAATCATTATATTCATCAATTTAAAAAACCTTATATTGCCTTCATGGATGGTGTGACCATGGGAGGCGGGGTTGGGATCTCTTTGCATGGGAGCCACCCTGTTGCCAGTGAACGCTTTTTGTTCGCCATGCCTGAAACTGGGATAGGATTTTTTCCAGATATTGGCGCGAGCTATTTGTTGTCTCGTTGTCTTGATCAATATGGCATTTATTTGGGGTTGACGGGGGCGAGACTCGGTATGTCAGACGCGAAAGCATTGGGTCTTATTAAGTATCAGATCCCATCTTCCCAATTTGAAAATGCGCTGCATGCTTTGATAGATTCAGATCTATCTTCTGATCCACATCTTTGTGTCGAGAGATGTTTGCAGCCATTTACAATGCCTGAAGCACAGGCACCTTTGTTGGAGAAAACATCAAGAGTGAATGATGCTTTTTCAGCACCTGATATAGAGTCCATTTTTAGCAGGCTTTCAGAGTCTGATGAATGGGCTAGAGATACGCTTCATATCCTAAATAAAAAGTCGCCTTTAAGTCTAAAAATAACGCTTCATCAATTACATCAAGCGAAGTTCATGAGTATGGCAGAATGTGTTAAAATGGATTACTGCTTGGTTGGGCATTTTATGCGCGACCACGATTTTTACGAAGGCGTACGAGCTTTGCTCATCGATAAAGATAAATCACCAGAATGGAAACCTGAATCCATTTCAAAGGTGACTAGTGAACAAGTTGCTGATTATTTTGTTTGTGGGCAACCGGAGTTACCTTTATTGATGGTTTGAAGGTTCATATCCATTGAATAGGTTCTTCACCATGTCTGATTTTTATCATGATTTTACCAAACGGCGTACATTTGCCATTATTTCTCATCCTGATGCAGGAAAGACGACGGTTACTGAAAAGTTACTGTTGTTTGGCGGAGCGATTCAATTAGCTGGGACTGTTAAGGGTCGCAAGGCTACACGTCATGCCACTTCAGATTGGATGGAGATGGAAAAGGAAAGGGGGATTTCGATCACCACATCGGTGATGCAGTTTATTTATAATCATCATGTGATTAATTTGTTGGATACCCCAGGACATGAGGATTTTTCTGAAGATACTTATCGCACCTTGACTGCTGTAGATTCTGCATTAATGGTGATTGATGTGGCGAAAGGTGTAGAGGAAAGAACCGTTAAATTGATGGAGGTGTGTCGTCTTCGTGATACACCTATCATGACATTCATTAATAAATTAGATAGGGAAGGCCGCTCACCTATTGAGTTACTCGATGAGGTGGAAACAGTACTGCAGATCCAATGTGCACCAATCACGTGGCCTGTTGGGATGGGAAAACGATTTAAAGGAATTTATCATCTGTATCAAGATACGGTTTATCTATATCAATCTGGTAAAAATGCAGAAAAGCAGACGGCGGTGCAAATCAAAGGCCTTGATAACCCAAAGCTCGATGAGCTATTGGGTGATAGTGCATTAGAGTTACGAGAAGAAATCGAATTGGTCAAAGGAGCTTCCCATGAGTTCCAATTGGATCACTATTTGGCTGGAAAAATGACGCCAGTCTATTTCGGTTCAGCCATTAATAATTTTGGCATTAAAGAGCTTTTAGATGATTTTGCTCATTATGCGCCAGGTCCTACACCACGTCAGTCACAAGAGAGAATGGTTCATCCAGAAGAGGCTAATTTTAGTGGGTTTGTCTTTAAAATTCAGGCCAATATGGATCCTAAACATCGGGACAGAATTGCATTTTTGAGAATTTGTTCAGGGATGTTTAAAAAAGGAATGAAGTTGACTCATCTTCGCTTAGATAAAGATATTCAAATTTCTAACGCTTTGACTTTTATGGCTGGCGATAGAAGTCATGCGGATTTAGCATTACCTGGTGATATCATTGGGTTACATAATCATGGAACCATTCGCATAGGGGATACGTTTACAGAAGGGGAAGTCTTAAAATTCACTGGTATTCCCAATTTTGCGCCTGAATTGTTTCGTTTGGTTCGCTTAAAAGATCCATTAAAAAGCAAGGCATTGATCAAAGGTCTCATCGAGCTCTCAGAAGAAGGTGCCACACAAGTATTTAGACCATTGAACAGCAATCAATTGATCTTAGGTGCCGTTGGCATGCTGCAGTTTGATGTTGTGGCTCATCGGTTAAAGCATGAGTACAATGTGGATTGTGTCTATGAGTCAGTGAATGTTTCTTGTGCACGGTGGGTTTATGCTGAAGATGAAAAAGCAATGACTGAATTTAGGGCAAAAGTATTTGACTATTTGGCTTTAGATGGTAGTGATACGTTGATGTATCTCGCGCCTACTAAGGTGAATTTGTCTATGACAGAAGAGCGCTATCCTAAAATCCAATTTTCAGCAACAAGAGAACATTAACCAAAATCTGTTAGAGCACCACCAGGAGATTTCTCACGTTGTTCGGGATGACGTCTTAAGTTGAAACAGGCGTCATTCCGAACAACGTGAGAGATCTCCTAAAACCGACAGGGTACCAGTTTTTGGAGATCTCTCATCCAGTTCATGATGACGAAATTCAGAGGGTTATTGAGAAGTGATATGTTAGGCCGTCGTACAGCTTGCTTTGATGGTTTGAGTGCCTCTATTGACCAGCTCGACTTTTGCCCCAGATTCTGCGGTGATGTTTAACATATCACCTGGGTGTAATAGTATGCCTATTTCATCTCCGGCCGTTAAATCTGTGCCATTTACTGAACCTGTTTTTCGTAACATCTTAACTGAAACGGCAGTTTCAGGGATTTGCCCTAGGATGGCGCAAGATGCTTTCAGGGTCCAGAAGAAAATATTAGAAAAAATCTGAGGATCATTCACCGGAAATTCGAATTCCACAGCCATTCCTTGGGTGAAAATATAGTTGGTTGTTGAAAAGGCATTGGTGGTCAATAGTCCACCTACAAAGAGTAAAGCAATTCCTATTTTTCGTAGCATAAAATACCTCCTTACCAGAAAGTTAATGATCAAAACATGTTCTTAAAGAAAGCAGCTTTGTACATGAAAAAAGCAGCTTTGTACATGGCAACAATGGATTTTGTCATTTCCACCTTCTTTGGAATGACAGATTCCAAACTATCATCTATAAAGAAAAAGCAGTTTGGCTCTACATCAAATGCCTACACTATTGCTTTTTCTAAGATTATAGAGGATCGCATGACAAACAAGTTGAATCAATCTTGCTGTTATTGAAACCCATCCGTAGCTTTCTAGAACAAGTCATGCGATCAATGCGTTCATCAGAGCATCTACTCCCAAAAGTATCGCTTTTACACTCTTATATGTCCTTACAAAGTGGCCATAGATTTAGAGATGGACTCAAGGGTAACTTTAGCATCACCAAATAACATATATGTGTTGTCGTGATGAAATAAGTTATTTTCAACGCCCGCATATCCAGGAGCCAAACTACGCTTTAAAAATAGAACAATTTTTGCTTTTTCTACATCTAAAACAGGCATACCATAAATAGGTGAGCTGGGATCAGTTTTAGCAGCTGGATTGGTAATATCATTGGCACCAACAACCAATACCACATCACAAGTATTAAAATCTCGATTAATTTCTATCTGTTCAAATACTTGGTCATACGGGATATTGGCTTCAGCCAATAGCACATTCATATGCCCTGGCATACGACCTGCAACAGGATGAACGGCAAAACGTACACGAATGTTTCGTGATTCTAACTCTACTACTAATTC
>DAHWEW010000182.1:0-4701 GCA_027326225.1 Legionellaceae bacterium | reverse complement strand
GCAAGTAAATGTATTGTTTATAAATTCTAGAGATACCTATCAAAAAAATAAGCGCAAAAAGTCCTAAAATTCCTGCCATTAAAAAGATATGAATTGAGGCCCAACTTTTGATTAATGGATCAACCAACAATGGGGTTAAGGATTGAGCTACCAAACCAGGTAGTGCTAACTTTCCTAATAACTTTGCATATCCCTTCGAACCAAACAAAATCATGGGTAAAATGCCCATTGTGATCGTCAACACACCATTACTCATACCATAGGCGATTGCAAATATAGGCGCGGATGAATTCCCTACGATGATTAATATAAAAATGGACAAAGGTAAGACGGCCGTCCAAAAAAGAGAAGAGTGAACAGGATCAAAATTTTTGCCAAAATACATTTCAAGTATACGTCCTACTATCTGGGATGGGCCAATGAAAGACGCAATCACCGCAGACATATTGACTGTTAATCCAATCCCTTCAAATAGGCTTAAAATATCAACAGAAACGGTGGTTCCCACAATCGATCTGATGATGAGATAGATGGCTAGCAAATAGAAAACAATTTTGATTTTATGAGGTAATATTTGATTTTCCGCATCATGTTTGTCTGTATGAGGAGGGATCCAACTCGGTATGGTTAAATAGAATAATGGTGCCCATAGAATGAGGTGTGGAATAGCATAAATCAATGCCATATAACGCCAACCTACCACCTCATGTAGATACGTTGTGATTGGCCAAAATAGAGTTGCAAATCCTGAGATAAGCGTGACTCTGATGATAATCCTTTTAGCGTCCTGCCCCATCAGCCTACCTAGCATCGCAAATGAGGCATTAAAAAGGCCAAGGGCCATACCAAGTCCGATGATAGTCCATGCCAGATACCAGGCTAACAAATTCTCTGTTTGCGATAAAATAATCAAACCAAAACCCATGCATAAGCTTCCTAGTGTAAGAGGACGCCTACCGCCTTCTAACTCTATCCATGCTCCAATTTTTGGAGCACAGATTCCGCCTATAAATAAGGCAAAAGAAAAGCCACCTACAATTGCTAATGTATTTTTACCAATCTCTTTGGCCACTATATTGATTAGGGTAGCAGGAAGATAATAGGTGGTTGCCCAAGCATAAATTTGAGAAAATCCAACTAAGAAAGTCAGATAATGAAATCGAATAGGGCGCTTTATGTCTTTCATATATGTTCTTCTAAAGTGAAATCAAAGCCCCTCGGATATAGGCACCATTATTCTTTAAAAAAGATTCCGTAAAGGTTTGATAGGGATAAGGAAGCAAATACTTTGTGGTTTGAGTAGGTAGTAAGCGTGTAGCAAACTCGATGCTTTCATACCCTTTGAAAGTCCGTTCAACATAAGCAATAAATCGCTTAGGCGTGGTATTATAATCCACATCGTAATTGATTTTGATTTTACTCATGCCTAACCAACGAGCATAATTCATCACCGAAGACATCAATAACTCAAACTTTTTCTGACTACCAATGATACGCTCACTCCCATCCACACAATCCAATAGCAGCAACGTTTCATCACATTCATTTTTGATTAAACAAAGATGGATCCGACCGACACGTGCACCCAGGTTCCATATATCTAAATGATTGAGATTTAAATCCGCCAAGAATGCAGGCGCATTTGCAGCATTATATTCACCTAAACTGGTACACGAAAATAACTCATCCGAACGACCGTAGTCTGTCCATGGGTCACGCTCAAACACCTGCACCACCAATGATTTTTGACTGAGAATATTTCTTAATGCATTGCGGTTGCCTGATAAAAACTCAGAGAAAGCAAGTAACTCAATGCGAATGGTTTCATCGGTACAATAGTTTGTTAATATGTGAACCATCTTTAATATTCTATCAGAACTATAGTCTGGGTTGTCCCGGTTAAATATGTCTGGATGATTTTTTACAATTGATTTCGGTTGAAGTGAGAAGGTTCGAGGGTCCTGTAACAAGACTCCCAAACGCTTTCTTATGTAGGTTAAGTCCACATGTTCACCACAATAAGTCCAAGATTTAAGCCAATTAGAGTTGGTTTTTTCATTGACTAGAGTGAGGGAAGGTGAGATATCCTGATGTGCCAATACATAGGATTTGTAATGCTCTTTTTGGAGTTGGAATAGGATGTTTTTCTTGACAGAAGACTCCAGCGTTGGCCAATTCATCATGAGTGCTAAATAATCACGGTCTGAAAATAAAAATGAATGGTTCAGAAAAGAAAAATAATTATCGCTTTTTAAGAGTTCAATTTTAAAGCGTTTTATGTCTGAAATTGAAGATTGATTGTCATTGAAAGTGATGATTGTTTTATCTTCAGTAAATGATAAAACAAGCATTGGATATCTTAATGAAAATTCTAAATATACCAAGGATTTTTTGGACCATGCTTCAATCAAACTCCAATGCTCTTTTAATGGAACTTTAGTGATTATCTGGGCTGCATTTTTGATATAGTGCTCTGTCATATCTATTCCAAAATTATGAACTAATTTTGAACAGACGTCTAAATAGTCATTGATTTCATCAATCGAAATGACCGGTTCCATCATGGGTGAAAATCGCATCAAAAGAGAACAACACATATCAAATTCTTGATGTCTTGTTGTCACTGAATGCAGCATTTTCTTGTAGTAGGGCAAGGACGAGTTTTCAAGAATATGAAGCAAATCATCGATTCTCAGCTGGTCACAACCGAGGTAATAAGCAAGTGCTCTTGAACCATAATTTCTGATTGCAATCAAAAACTGTCCAATTTCTTCAGCTAAGTTATAAAATAAGATGGTTGGAATTTTTTCGAAAAGGAGTACCGGGACGACGGCACTGGTATGAGATAATTCAATGGCTAGCTTGATAAAAAAAGTAGTCTCTTCTTTACTCAAGGGTAAAATATTGAGTAAGTTTAACCAGAGATGCTTATCAATAAAGCTGTCTTTTCCACTAATACTTTCTATGAGAGCAAAGATATCATTCGTTAATTGTTCACCAAACTGTTTCAATAAATCTCTTGATATGTTTTTTTTTAACTCTTCTGGTTCATGGTACAACGTTGTTTCTCCTATCATTTAACTGGGGTAGAACATTATGATTTCGTTTAAAGGAGTTCATCGGGTCATAATGAGTCTTGACCTTCGCTATTTGCGACATCGTACTCGCTAGGAGTGTATCAACCGCTCTTTGATCATCAACTCCTGTATAATTCAGATATGTGCCTGAAGTACCCAGTGGATCTAGCTTGCTAAAACTTTGTCTGATCCAATGGATAAATGCTTCATCATCATCCTGTTTTTCCCATCGAGCGGAAAACAGGATGCCAAAATTGCAGTGTCTTAGCGGAAAAGCCGAAAACTGTTGATCATGGTTTTTAAAGGCGCCATGTAAATGTTCAATGGTGATGGAACATCTAAAAGAAGGAGAATGTTCGAAAGTATCGCACAGCGCTTGTACCATTTGAGGTGTGATGGTTTCTTGATATGAAGCCTTCCAATACCCCCTCATCGGCGGTAAAAATGACGCATCAAATGCTTTTTGCCAAGCGGCAAACGACCACTCACGGACTTCTGTCCAGTTGATGAGATGAGATAAGGATAGCAACGTTTGTAATTCATCATCAGTACCATTCGCACAGCAAAAATCTATTCTAAGCGTTGGTTTTCCGAAGGTATCTTTCGTCAAAATAGGCGCTATCGTAATTGAATGAGGACAATCTTCGTGAAGATAGGTGATTAATCGATTCAAAACGTCACTTGAATGTTCCCATTGAACGAGTCCCATTCCACAGATGGTTTTTGGCAAACGATGTAGCTTATATCTAAATTGTAAGACCATGCCGAAATTGCCACCACCACCGCGAAGTGCCCAAAGTAGTTGTTGATGTTTGGGATCTTCAGCTTGTACGAGTTGACCATCTGCCAATAATACATCCGCACCACAGAGCTGATCACAAGTCAGGCCATAAAGCCCAATCAACCAACCAATGCCTCCTCCTAAAGTCAGTCCCGCAACACCTGTTTCACTGACGGTACCTGTTGGCACAACAAACCCTTTGCCAGTGATGACATGGTCAATGTCATGCAAGGTGGCTCCAGGATCGACCGCGGCAATCATCTTTTCTGTATCGATAGTAATGCGTTTAAATGTCGAAAAATCAATCACAATGCCTTCGTTACAGGTTCCAAATCCACCGATGTGATGACCGCCGCCTCTGATGGCAAGCACAATATCATTTTCCAGGGAAAATGCCTTGACCAGACGTAAAACATCTACATTCTGGGTGCGAATGATAAGTCCTGGATAACAATCATGCATACGATTGTATACCAATCTTGCCTCTGGATATCGAGGATCAGATGGGAGAATGAGATCAACAGATGTTTCTTGTGACAACCTAGCTATCAGTGGTTCTAAACGATGAGTCATACGCACACTAAAAAAATTGGACAATATTATCTATAGCCATATCAACCATTCGGTTCCAACATAGTGCAGTTTTAGCTGCACTATGTGGTGTGACAACAAATTGACTATCAGGTAATGAGAGTAAATGATAAGGATCCTCATGAACGGGTGGCAATGGTTCAATATAGTAACCGTCAAATGCAACTGAGCTGACTTTATGCATATCAATGGATTTTTTTAAAGCGTTTGGATCGATTAAGTGCGCTCCAGCCGTATTAATAATAACCACAT